>CAZCEG010000032.1:0-8693 GCA_964497275.1 uncultured Oceanicaulis sp. | reverse complement strand
GTCCCGAATCGCCATGCCCGCGAAAGTCCGGCACGATCACGCGGCGGCCGTCGCTTGCGAGGGCTGCGGCAATGCCGGTTTCGGTCCAGTTGCTGGGGCCATCAGACAGGAAGCCGTGCAGCAGCAATACCGGACGGCCATCGGCATCACCGATCTCCCGGAAGGAAATCGTGGTGCCATCGAAGCTCTCGAAGGTCCGGGCATCGCCAGAGCCGGAGCCAGCGCCCGGATTGCACGCGGCCAGCATTAGCGCGCCCAGCGTGACAAGGAGAAAACGGATCGGCATGGGGCAGCTCCAGAACGGCTAGATGACGGCTTCGCTTGCCGGTTGGCGCAGATTGTAACGAGAACTCATCACAGCGCCATAGGCCCCGGCCTCGGCAATCAGGAGCACATCGCCTTCGCGCGTGTCCGGCAATAGCCGGTCAGCGCCCAGAAGGTCTGCGCTTTCACAGATCGGGCCGACTATCGAGGCCATGCCTGCCGGATTCTCATCGAGCCGGGAGAGGTTCACAATCTCGTGACGCGCGCCGTAGAGCGCAGGGCGGATCAGCGAGTTCATGCCCGTGCCCACACCGACAAAGCGCGTGCCGAAGCTCTCCTTCACCTGCGTCACCCGCGAGAGGAGGACGCCTGCCTCCGCCACCAGATAGCGGCCCGGTTCCATCCAGAGCTCAAAGCCGGGAAGGTTTGCCCGCACCGCGTTCAGCGTGGCGTCCACTTCGGCAAGGTCCAGCTCAGGCGCGTCTGCCGATTGCGGCACGCCAAGCCCGCCGCCGACATTGAGGATGCGCACCGCGTCAAAGCCTTTGGCCGCCTCAGCCAGAATGCCTGCCACCTCCTGCCAGTGCCCGGCCTCGGTGATGCCGGAACCAGCATGGGCGTGCAGGCCCTTCACGATGGCGCCCGCTGCATTCGCGAAGGCGCGCGCGCTGGCTACCTGCTCGCGGGGAATGCCGAACTTGGCCTTTGGCCCGGCGGTACGGACATGCTCGTGATGCCCGCGCGGGGTGTCAGGATTGACGCGCAATATGATCTCGCGGCCCTTGAACAGGTCTGGCCATTCTTTGAGCGGATGCAGGCCGTCAATCGTGATGTGCGTGCCTAGCGCGATCGCGGCCTCATATTCAGCGCGCGGAGCAAAGTTCGGCGTGAACAGGATCTCGTCCGCGGCGATATCGGGGAAGGTCTCGCGCACGCGCGCCACTTCACCCATGGAGACGCACTCAAAGCCGAGGCCCGCCGCGCGCACGGCTTTCAGAAGTTCGGGATGCGGATTGGCTTTCATCGCATACCAGGCGCGATTGACGGCGGTCAGCCCCGCCACAGCGCGCGCGCGGGCAGACACCGTGTCGCGGTCATAGACGTATAGCCCGCCCGTCACAGGCGCGAGGTCAAGCAGCGCATCGCGCTTTTCCACCCACCATGGCGCGGGGCGCGGGGCAGGCGCGGACGGGGCCGGGGCGGGCGCTGTGATCTCGGCCCAGCTGGGGCCAAAGACCGCGCTCTCGGCGGCGCTGGAGATGAGGCTTTCATGCAGGCGCTTGGCGAGCTGGCGGCCATAGCTGTCGCGCGTGTCCTCGCCATCATCAACGACGACGGTGAAGTTCAGATCATTCGCGGCCTGGCTGACGAGGTGCACCGGCTTTTCCTGAAACACCTCAAAGGCGGGCGCGAGCTGGTGCAGGATGCGGCGTATGCCGTAACCGACCATCGAGACAGCCGCCTTGCCTTCCTCGATACGAACGCGGCAGAGCGGGGAAAGCGCGGTGCGCAGCGCATCCAGCCGCGCGGCATCAAGCCCCGGATCCGGGTCCAGCGAGACGGTGACGTTGGTTTCAGAGGTCGAGACCTGATCGACCGAGACGCCGCACTGCTTGAAGCAGGCAAAGACATCGGCAAGAAAGCCTGCCTGCCGCCACATGCCGGAACCTTCCATGACGACGAGGCGCACGCCGGTCTTCACCGACACGGCCTTCAGGCGCGGCGCGTCATCGCCGGGGGCAGCCGTGATGAGCGTGCCTGCCAGATCGGGCCGGAACGTGTCTTTGACCAGCATGGGGATGCCTGCGCGCCTCGCCGGGCCGATGGAGCGGGGGTGGAGCACCTTGCCGCCCATGGTGGCAATCTCCTGCGCCTCCTCATAGCTCAGGGCTTTCAGCATGCGCGCGCCATCGGTCAGGCGCGGATCGGCGCTGAACAGGCCCGGCACGTCGGTCCAGATTTCCAGCCTGTGCGCGCCGGCCTTGGCGGCGAAATAGGCAGCAGAGGTGTCGGACCCGCCCCGGCCCAGCAGCACGGTCTCGCCGCGGCTGTTGGAGGCGATGAAGCCTTGTGTCAGTACCGCGTCATGGGCGGCAAGGCGCGCGGCGAGCGGCGCGTCCGGGCTTTCATCGACCACATTGTCGAGCCAGGAGCGCGTATCGCCGCTTTCATTGGCCGCTTTGAGGACCGTGCGGGCATCGAGCCCCTCCACTGTCATGCCGAGGCGGCGCAACAGGGCAAGGCCGAGGTCTGAGGCCATCAGCTCGCCCAGCGCCATCAGTTCGGCGCGCACCCGCCCGCTGGCTTCACCGATAAGGGCAATACCACCGGCGAGCCGGTCCAGCGTCGCAAACCGCTCTGCCAGCAGGGTTGCCGCATCCAGCCCCGCCTCGCGGGCAAAGCTGATGTGCTTGTCCTTGATGGCGGTGACAGCCTGCTCGCCAATGCCGCCGAGCGCCTGCAGGGGCAGGGCTTCGAGCATGTTGGACACGCCCGACAGCGCCGAATGCACGATCAGCACGCGCTCGCCATCGGCCATGTGTTTTCGCGCAAGCCGGGCGATGATTTCCCAGTTCTTCGGGCTGGCGACCGAAGTGCCACCGAATTTCATCACGACGAGCGGGCGCGTTGCCATGGGCAGTTTCCTTGCAGTCATACGTAAGCGGCCATTCCTTTAGCGTCTGTGCTGCGCTGCGCAATGTCCAAGCGTAGGTGACGCGGACCTCGTGACATGACAGCGACATGGGCTTGGGGTATCAGCGGCGCAACGCATCGAAGGGGAATCGCCATGCGCATCGTCACCAAGCTCACCGCCGCTCTGGCCGCTCTGGCCCTGTCTGCATGTGCGACCACACCGCCTGAGGCCGCTGAAGACGAGGAATACATCGTCCTCATGATCGGCGTGGACGGGCTGACCGCCGATGCGCTGGACCTGTTTGAGGCCCCCAACATGCAGGCGCTGGCCAATCGCGGTATCCGGCCTGAGGGCATGGTGCCAGTGATGCCGAGCGTCACCTTCACGAATTTCTACTCGCTGGCGACCGGGCTCTATCCGGAAGATCACGGCATGATCAACAATCACCCGTTCGATCGCGAGCTGGACGAGGGCTTCGTCAATCCGATGAGCGCACAGGACGAGCGCTGGTGGGATGGCGAGCCTATCTGGATCACGGCGGAGCGTCAGGGCCTGCCGACCTCGATCATGTTCTGGCTGGGCTCGGAAGTGGAGTTTGATGGCGCCCGCCCGACGCGCTGGACGCCCTATGAACACAACAAACCCTATGAAGAGCGTGTGGAAGAGGTGCTGGCCTGGTTTGACGGGCCTGAGGCGCTGCGCCCGCGCTTTGCTGCCGTCTATTTCGACCTCGTCGACACGATCGGCCACCGCACCGGCGCCAACACGCCGGAAGTCGGTGAGGCGGTCGCGACAATTGACCGCCATATCGGTGATCTTGTCGCCGGGCTGGAGGCGCGCGGCCTTCTGGAGCGCACCCATATCCTGATCGTGTCGGACCATGGCATGGCGACCAATCCGGAAGAGAATGTCATCCATTTCGATGACTTCATGGACCTCTCCACCGTCTATGTGCCTGAAGTGGAAGGCCGGGGTGGCAATGGCTTCCGCCCCTTCCTCAATATCTATGGCGAGCCGGACGCCATCGAGGCGGCTTACCGCTCCCTGCAAGGTGCCCACCCGCACATGCGGGCCTGGAAGCGGGGCGAGATGCCGGAGCATTTCCGCTTCGATCACCCGACGCGTGGTCCGGACCTGTTCGTGCTGGCTGATCCCGGCTGGACGCTGAGCGCACGCTCATTGCCGCTGGGCAGCCCGTGGCGGTCGCTGGGCGTGCATGGCCATGACGTGGCCGACCCGATCATGCATGCCGGCTTCATCGCCGCCGGTCCGCTATTCCCCGCCGGTGAGCGCCCCGCGACGTTCGAGAACGTGAACGTCTACCTCCTCATTGCCTGCATTCTCGGCCTTGATCCGGCAGAGACCGAAGGGGATCCGGCCGTGGTTTCTGCCCTCACGGGCGGCCGCTGCGAGGTGGAATAGAGCGCTGATCGCTCACCTAGCTGGCCCTCCCCGCTTGGCCTTGCGTCCGCGACGGGCTATCGAAGGGATAGCATATCGATCCAGCCTCCAACGGAAGGACTTAACTCATGGCAGACGCGCCCCATCGCATCACCTTCATCGCCTCGACCTTCACCGCTGCCGCGCTGGAGTTCCATCGCGGGCGCATGTCGGAGCGCGGATACCGCATGGAAGGCCGCATCGAGCCGACCACCTTCCACCGCATCAATCAGGACGGCTCCACGAGCCCGGAATTTGGCGGCGAGCCGCTCTTTACCGTCACCTTCGTCAAGCGGGACGAGTAGGCCTTGATCCCCTCGCGCCACGGCAGCACCGTCCGCCCCGATGCGGTCGCAGACAGCTTTGAACCGGCTCGTTCGGCGGCTGAGGCTGTCGACCGTATCTCGGCCCTTTATGGGAAGGCCGTTGGCGCGCTGCGCGCGGCGCTGAAAACCTATCTGGATGGCGGACCGCCGCCGTCCGGTTCGGCGCGCGCTTCGGGCATGTTCGCCTATCCTGAACTGCGCATCACCTATCTTCCTGATGGGCCGGTGCCGCCCCTGAGCCGTGCCTATGGCAAGTTCTCCGAAAGCGGCATCTATACCCAGACCATCACCCATCCGGAGCTGTTCCGCGAATACCTGACCGAGCAGATTTCGCTGCTGCAGGGCGAGTATGACGTGCTGGTGGAAACCGGCATCTCGACGCAGGAAATCCCGTTCTCCTATGTGCTCGACGGCGCGCAGGAGCTGGATATGGATGGCGCTGCCCCGGCAGAGCTGGTGCGCCATTTTCCTTACGCCGACCTCAGCCAGATCGATGATGCGCTGCCCAATGGCGAGCGGCCCTCACTGCCCGGCATGCCGCGCCCGCTTTCGCTGTTTGACGGCGCGCGCACCGACTATTCGCTCCAGCGCATACGCCACTATACCGGCACGCCGTTTGAAGATGTGCAGGGCTTTATCCTCTTCACCAACTACCATCGCTATGTCGATGCGTTCGTGGCGTGGGCGGCAGAGCAGCTCAAAGCCGATGGACCCTACGAATCGCTGTCTGCGGCAGGGTTTGTCCATGTGGATGCCAATACGAAAGACCCTGTGGGTGTGGTGGAAAGCGCGCCCTGGCGGCGCTTCCAGATGCCGGCCTACCACCTCAAGGCGCCCGGCCGGCGCGGCATTACGCTGGTCAATATCGGGGTCGGCCCATCCAATGCCAAGAACATCACCGATCACCTCGCGGTGCTGCGGCCTGAATGCTGGCTGATGATCGGCCATTGCGGCGGGCTTCGTCACTCCCAGCGCCTTGGCGACTATGTGCTGGCCCACGCTTACTTACGCTATGACGCGGTGCTGGATCGTGATTTGCCGGTGGAGATTCCGATTCCCGCCATCGCGGAAATCCAGATCGCGCTGCAGGACGCGGTAAAGCGCGTGTCCGGCGACAAGGGCGAGGCGCTGAAACGCCGCCTACGCACCGGCACCGTCGTCACCCATGCTGACCGGAACTGGGAGCTGCGCTACCTGCAGGAAGCCCGGCGCATCAACCAGTCGCGCTCCATCGCGGTCGACATGGAAAGTGCGACGATTGCCGCGAATGGCTTCCGCCTGCGTGTGCCGTACGGAACGCTGCTCTGCGTCTCAGACAAGCCGCTGCATGGCGAGCTGAAACTGCCGGGCGCTGCCAACCGCTTCTACAACAAGGCGGTATCGGAACACCTGATGGCGGGGATCGAGACCATCGAGATTCTGAAAGCTGCAGGATCAGAGGCCCTGCATTCACGCAAGCTGCGAAGCTTTGACGAGCCGCCCTTCCGCTAGGCGACGACCGGATCAGGCCGTCTTGGCCAGATCGGAATCGCTGGCGGGCGCGACCGTGATGCGCGTGCCGAGCCGGTCGACCACGTCTTTGGGCGCGGGACGGCCGAGCAGAAAACCCTGACCCTCGTCGCAATGCTCGATGCGCAGCAGTTCGAGCTGTTCAGCCGTCTCGATGCCTTCGGCCAGCACAGGGATGCCAAGGCTCTTTGCGAGCGCCAGCACCGCGCGCACCACCGCCAGCGAGCGCTGGTCGGTCTTCAGCTCGTCGGTGAAGGACTTGTCCAGCTTGATCTTGTCGAACGGGAAGGTGCGCAGCGTATCGAGCGAGGAATAGCCCTTGCCAAAATCATCGAGCGCGATGGAGACACCTAGCGCCTTGATCTGACGCATGATGTGCAGCGACTGGGCCTTGTCCTTGATCAGCGCGGTCTCGGTCAGCTCGATTTCGAGGCGGGAAGGCGGCAGGCCGGTCTCCAGCAGCACCTGATGGATCTGCTGGGGCAGGGCAATATGGGTCAGCTGGATCGCCGACAGGTTGACGGCGACTTTCAGGTCATGCGGCCAGGCGGCGGCGTCCAGACAGGCCCGGCGCAGCACCCAGTCGCCCAGCGGCAGGATCAGGCCATTGGCCTCGGCCAGCGGGATGAAGTCCGAAGGCGGGATATTGCCGCGCACCGGATGGGTCCAGCGCAGCAGCGCCTCGTAGCCACGGATTTCTCCAGTCTCGATGGAAGTCTGGACCTGATAGTGCAGGGCAAGCTCGTCATTCTCGATAGCGGTGCGCAGATCATTGGCCAGCTGGCGGCGGTCGCGGACCGCATCGCCGAGCTCGGCATTGTAGTAGCAGATATTGGTCAGCGGATCGGCCTTGGCCTTGTACATGGCAAGGTCTGCGTTTCGGACTAGGCTGTCACGGTCCTCGCCATCGCGCGGGAATACGGCAACGCCGATGCTGGCCCCGGTCGTGGCTTCCAGCGCGCCATACTCCACCGGCGCGTTGAACTCGGCTTCCAGTGCCTGCACGAGGTCCTGCAGCTCGGCGGCATTACCGGTTTTGAGGATCAGGCAGAACTCGTCTCCGCCAAGGCGGGCGGCGAAATGACGTCCGCCATCGAACTTGCGCAGACGCTCCGCCAGCGTGATCAGCACATGATCGCCCGCAGCATGGCCCCAGCCATCATTGATTTCCTTGAACCGGTTCAGGTCGATGGCGGCGACAGCCGTGTCTTCGGCGCGCTGGCCGTCGAGGCGGGCATCAAGGCGCGCGTAGAAGCTCGTCCGGTTGGGCAGGCCTGTCAGCGGATCATGCAGCGCCATGTGGTGCAGCTGGTCCTCGGAGGATTCCCGCAGACGCTGTTCGATCAGATGGGTGGCGATGCCCGTGCCAAGGATCAGGAAGCCGGCAATCGCGACCGCCACCGCCATGGCGAGGAAAGCCGGGCTCGACGCCCCCGGCTCGATACCGGCAAGCGGCTCGACCATGAAGGCGGCCATGCCGGTGAAGTGCAGCGAGACAATCCCTGCCACCAGCAGCAGGGACGGCACCATGCAGCGCCAGCCGCCATTCCAGTTCGGCGCGACATAGAGCGCAGCGCTGGCAAAGGCGACCGAAAGGGCAATCGAGGCAATGATGTAGGAAATGTCCCAGGTGACGATGCCATCCACCCGGTAGGCGAACATGCCGGTAAAGTGCATCGCAGCTACCGTCAGGCCAAAGATCGCGCCGCCAAGCGTCTGCAGGGCGCGCGAAGAGGTGGTGCCCGCGATCAGGAAGGCGATGCCGCAGCCGATAATCGCGATCAGGCCGGATGCGATTGTTAGCCCCGCATCGAGGGTAACGGGTACGCCCGGCTGATAGCCCAGCATGGCAATGAAATGCGTCGTCCAGATCGCCGAACCTGCGCAGATTGCCGCCAGAAAAGCCCAGCCCAGCCGCGCCGAGCCCTGTGCCTTCGAGGTCAGCCTGTAGAGCCGGATCGTGATCGTTGCGCCCACCACGCACATGATCGCTGCCAGCAGGACAAACCACAGATTATGCTCTGTGAAGAGGCAGGTAATGACGCGCATAATTCACCATCCAGGGTATTTGTTTTTTCGATTGGTTATACGCGGACGGTTAATTTTCCTTCTTCCGGGGTGCGATGGGCTTGTCGCGCTTCGAGGTGCGCAGTAAGTCCCCCACATGAACACCCGTGTCCTGCCCCTTGAGGGCGTCCATAATTTTCGCAGTTTCGGTGAGTTGCCGACGGTCGATGGGGGGCGTGTACGCTCCGGCCTCTACCGTTCGGGCCAGTTCTCGCGTGCGACCCCTGCAGACCTTCAGACCATGGACGGTCTTGGCATCAAGGTGGTTGCGGACTTGCGCCGCCCGCGCGAGCGCGAGATGGAACCCTCCCACTGGCCGCAGCGCGAAGGCGTGACGGTGCTGGCGAGCGACCATGCAGGCGATGCCGAGGCGCCCCACCTTGTTTTCCTGCGCAATAGCGACCTGACCGAAGACTCCATTCGCGGCTTCATGACCGATATCTATCGCGGCC
>CAZCEG010000031.1:7465-12764 GCA_964497275.1 uncultured Oceanicaulis sp. | reverse complement strand
GTTAAGTGTTTTCCCTCGTCCTTCGAGACGCTCGCTGCGCTCGCCCTCACGATGACGGAAAACCCTAACGCCCTCATCCTGAGGAGCCCAAAGGGCGTCTCGAAGGACGAGGGCTTTTCTCTCACCGCACCAGGAATGGCCGTCCGCATTGCACATCGCGCAGGTAAAGCTCTGACTCGGCGATGGTCAGCCCCAGATCGACCAGCAGGCCGTCAACGATGGCCAGAGAGCCATTGAGCGCGCCAGACAGCGGCAGGCCAAGGCCCAGAAGGTTTACCTGCGCGCCAAGGCCGGAGCGGATCACTTCAGGATTGCCGCTCTCCACATGCTCGCGCGTGAGTACAGCCTCCACCTTCCGGCCCGAAGAGAGATCCACCCGCAATAGCGAACCGAGCAAGCCCAGCGCGCCGCCAATGCGGGCACGGGCAGGGGAGGTTTCCACCTCGAAGCGAGCCTCCGCCCTGCCATCGGCATGGCAGGTGAGCGAGATCAGGCGCGCAGCTGCCGTCGCGTCCTCTATCTGCACGCTCACGCGGCCAAGGCCTGCGCCGACGCTGACATCAAGGCCAAGCTGGCGGGTATGGGCCTCTGCCCCTTCCAGCCCCGCCCCGCGCACCGACGCCATCTGCGGCGGCTGGCCAATACCCAGATTGATGGAGGCGAGGGGCGCGGACACCGCCACCCCCACCTGACGCCCGCCTTGCGCCGCGAGTGCGCTCGCCATGACGAGGTCGGCAAGGCCTATTTGCGCCCCGCCGGGCAGGCTTGTTGAGGTAATGCCGGGCTGCAGGCTCAGCACGTCGCCAATCCGCAACTGACGGTTCGCATGGGCGGAGTGACGGGCGAGAAGATCCAGCACGGCGGGCGATTGTTCGCCCATCACGCTCGCGGCAGTGCTCAGCACCTGCCCGAGCCGCAGGCGGCTATCGAGCAGGGTGTCATAGCTGGCAGCGCTCAGGCCCGCTTCCAGCGCCAGCGCGTCCAGAAAGCCCGGCACGGAAATGCGCGCATCGGCGAGCGCGCGATAATCCATCACCGTGATGGTGCCGGAATAACCCGTCAGCGCGGCCAGCACCGCCCCGGAATACCCGCCCTCAAGGCGCACCAGGCGCGAGGCAATGGCAAAGCTGATCATGTCCTGCCGGGCGGCGGTAGCCTCGGCCAGTGCCCGCCAGGGCTGGTTTTGCTGGAAGAATTGTGTGCGGCGCGCCGAACGCAATTCAACGCGCGCCGCGTTCACAGGGATCGCGCCTGCCACGAAGCGGGCATCGGGAGCGAGATCCGGGTCGGGTGTGTACACGCCCGGCTCCACGATGATGGTGTAGGCATCCGGATCATGGCCCTGATCAGCCAGCACGGCGCGGGCACGTTCAACGGAATAGTCGGAATCGCGCACGGCAATGAGGGCGATGAGGTCCGCATCGGCCTGCAACTCCCGCTTGTGCAGATGTTCGAGAACCTGCGTCAGGGTGAGGGTGAGAAGGAGGGCAGCTACGGCCAGACCGCTTGCCATCAGGGGCGCTGCGGCCCCTGCCCTGTCGGTCCACAAGGCGCGAAGGCGAGCCAGCGCGTTCATGACAGGCCTCCATCGCGGATCATCTGGCGATAGACCACCTGATCGGCAGGCAGCGGCAACAGCCCGCGAAACACATAGGCCGGATGCGCGCTGGCGTCATAGATGACGACAATCTCGGTAAAGCCCACCTGCGGTACCTCGACGGCGACGCGCGTGCGGTCCGGATCGATAAGGAAATAGCGGGGCAAGGTGCTGGCCACATGGGCCTCTACGATGCGTACACGCTCCTCAAGGCTGAGACCCGCAATGGAGGAGCGGGCGGCCTCTGCCACCAGTTGCTGCAGGCTGATATGGGTGGAAAACAGGAGCCCGTAAGCGATCGTGCCGACCAGCAGCAGGATCATCACAGGGGCCAGAAGCGCGAACTCCACCGCCGAGACAGCGCGGGTATCGCTTGAGTAATCGCCGCAGCGTGCGGCCAGTTTCACTGACAGTCGCATGGCACACCTCTTTCGAGCAGGCGCATAAAATGCAACCTGCAGACGTCAGAGATACGCCATCCGGATTAATGCAACCTATACGAGCATGGTAAATTTCAAGCGGCCGTTTTCAGACGCGCAGAAAGGCCCGCCACGCGCCAGACAATCCACACCGCGGCCCACACATTGCCAAGGAAGGGCATGGGCAGGATGAAGAGGAGCGCGATCAGCTTGTTGCGCTCGAACAGCCAGATGATCACGGCCAGGAACAGGAAGCCGATATAAAGATCAAGCAGCGCCACGACGCCCCACGGATCGGCGATCATGGCTGAGAAGCTGGCACCGATATTGGCGGCCTGCGCGGCCCAGATGATGCTGGCCAGCAAAGCGAGCCCGGCAGCGGCCAGAACGAGACGAAGAACAATCATGGCTTGGGCCTCCTGTGATAGGTCAGGAGGCTCAAGATAGGCCGCGCCTGTCGGGCGGACAGTCAGGCCGGGACAGGCCCTCGCGAGTCGCGGGTAAAGCCTGCCTCAATCATGCTGATCAGGCGGGCCGCATGCCGCCAGGGCCGCCATCGGCGTCGTCGCCTCCGGGTGCTTCCGGCATGGGCTTGTCGGCAGGCGCGCGGAAGCGGTCCTCGTCGAGCTCGCCCTCCCATTTGGCAACCGCGACGGCCACTGCGGCATCGCCGGTGACGTTAAGCGCGGTGCGCGCCATGTCCATGATGCGGTCAACAGGCAGGATGAAGCCGACAATGATGGCGATCTGCTCTGGCGGCACGTTGAACGTGCTCAGCACGATGGCGAGCAGGAACAGGCCAGCGCTTGGTATGCCGGCGGCGCCGATGGAGGCGATGGCGGCGGTGAACGCGATCATGAAATAGTGCGTCAGCGTCAAATCATAGCCGAAAGCCTGCGCGGTGAAGAGGGCGAGGATGCCGAGATAAAGCGCGGTGCCATCCATGTTGATGGTCGCGCCGAGCGGCAGGACGGAGCCGGCAACCGAGCGCTTCACGCCGAGATTATCCACCACATTGGTGATGGTGACCGGCAGGGTGGCCGAGGAGGAGGCGGTGGAATAGGCCACGGCCTGCGCATCCACGATCCCGCGAAGGAAGTTTAATAATGGCAGGCGCAGGACGAACTTGATCAGCCCGCCATAGACAAGGATGGCGTGGGTGAAGAGCCCCAGATAAACCGTGACGATCAGGAGCCCGATGGAGGCAAAGGCCTCGATGCCCTGGCTGACCGTGGTGTAGGCGACAAGCGCAAACACGCCGAACGGGGCCACTTCCATCACCATGTGGGTGACTTTGAGGACCACATCGGAGGCGGAGTTGAACAGATCGCCGACCGGCTTGCCCGCGCGGCCCGCCAGCAGGATGCCAATGCCGAGCAGCACCGCAAAGAAGATTACGGCCAGCACATCGCCATCGGCGAGCGCGGCGACGGGGTTATCCGGGATGATGGCAAGGAGGCAGCTGCCCAGCCCTTCAGCTTCGCCCGATACCGGTACGGCATCGGCCCCGCCAAGGTCTGCGCCCGCGCCGGGGCGGAAGATCAGCCCGAAAATGATACCGATAATGTTGGCAAAGAAGGTGGTGGCGAAATATAGCACCAGCGTCTTGCCACCTATGGGGCCAAGGCGCTTCGGGTCCCCTAGCGCATAGACGCCCGCTACCAGCGTGGTCAGGATCAGGGGCACGATGAGCATGCGGATGAGGCGGATGAACATGTCGCCAATCGGGCGCACATAGCTCTCGATGAGGTTGGTCGCGGCCTCTGCGCCCATGATCTGCGACATGGCCGCACCGAACGCGATGCCGAGTACCAGCGCCCCGAGTACGCGCTTCCACAGCGCCGTTCCAAACCACCATTGCATGTGAGACGTGCTCCCCGGACCGCCGCAAATCATTCTGCCGCAAGCCTAGTCCGGGGCAGACGCGCGTCAACGGGCCATTACGCCTGTGACGGTGATCGCAGCGGGGCGGGTGTGTGCCCTGACGGGCTCAGCCTAGGACGCCTGTTCCCGGTGACGGGTGAGCTGGTCGAACGCCTTGATGAAGGCGATGCGGACCATCAGGAACGTCCACACAGAGCCGATGACCAGCAGGAACACGCCGTGCGCCTCGCTTGGCCACAGGCGCGATACCAGAATGATCGCCAGCGCAAAGATCATGTGCCGGCCAACATGGCGCCAGGTCAGGTCACGATACATCGCGGCCCGGCGCATCGTGCGCGCCGAGAACCAGCGCCACGCCGCGCCCGTCCGCCCGGCATCGTGCCGGTCGCGTTCAGGGGCCGTTTGCCCGATATGATGGATCGTATCAGCCATAAAGTCAGGATACGGAACTTTACGGGCGCCGTCAACATGGAAGCAAGATATTGAAATATATGGCTACAAGTGCCTTTGTGACGGTTTGGTGACTGGCATAATTTTTAACAAAGGATGGATATTTTGGCGCGATTGAGCCCAGACGCCGCCCTTAGAGCGACAGATCCAGCGCGATCATGAGTTCGGGTAGATCGTAAAGCGGATCGTCGAAACGGGTGTCGCTGTGCTCAAACTCTGTGGGTTCCGTGTCTGACGGTCCAGCGCAGTCAGGGCGTTCGAGGATCAGCGCGTTGACGGGCGTATGATCGCTCCAGAAATCGGCCAATACGCCGCGCCACGCTTCGCCGACGGCGCGGGCGTGATCGGCGCAGCCCCGTGCTTCCAGATGCGCCATGGCCGCGTCCAGATCATCGGCGAAAGCGGGGTCATCGAGGCGCACCGCATGCACCGCCCACCAGTAGGGCGTGGAGAATGGATCATTCCAGACAATGTCATCGCCATTGCCATCTTCGCCCTGACGATTCCAGCCATTGTCCAGAAAGGCGCGCGTGGCCTCCGCGTGGCCACGGGCTACGGCGTAGCGAAGCCAGATCAGTTCGTGATTGCTTTCTGCGCTCAGGGGTATCGGCGAGGCTAACGCGAAGGGGTGTCCACTGCCTTGCTCTTCTGCCCATTCCCCTCGCCAAAGGCTGGTCAGGTACCATATTGCTTCTGAATTGCGGTAAATCACAGCGTGGTACAAATCGAAGAATGCACGTTCCTGAACCGCAGAGCTGGAGTGGAAAGCATTCTCAAGGGCCAGCGCGCGCCACGCTTCCGCTTTGATTTCAAGATTGCGAAAGGATATTGCACCAACACGCTGTGCTGAAATGTGCCCGTCGAGAAAGCCATTGAGCAGCAGTTCAAGCTCGTCAGCAGGGAGCACAGCCAAGGTGCTTGTAGATGGCAGCAATCCCCGTTGCCGCTG
>CAZCEG010000031.1:0-7455 GCA_964497275.1 uncultured Oceanicaulis sp. | reverse complement strand
CGCTGCGCATACTGATACCGCAATACGCCGTCCGCATCGGCAGTCAGAAGGCTCATTGCGGCTTCAACGGTGTCCTGGACGAAGGCCATTGGCACCGGCTGATAGCCAAAGCTCCACGGGAATTGCTCGATCTGGAGGCGGCGGCTGCGTAACTCATCTTCATCAAAACGCACGCCGCAAGCCTCACGCTCCGCCAGAGTGAGCTCTATCCGGCGCGCTGTGTTCACCAGATAAAGGCCAGCGGCGATGTCGCGCGCGTCGCCGATCCAGCGGCAATCCTCATTGTCAAATGCGCTGGCCTCGATCCGGGCCATAACGGCGGCTTCGAAACGTGCATCCAGCCGCTCGACCCGCTCGGCCAGCGCCGCTTCGCGCCAGTATTGCCCGGCCACATACGCCAGCCCTGCCGACACGGCGAGGAAACCTGCCAGCAGCGCTAAAAGAATGAGGGAAATCCGCCCGATCCACTTCATGGCAATGAGGCTATGTGCAGGCAGCGGCGCCCGCAAGCGCGAACTTGCCGCCACAGGTTGAAATCTTCTGCCTGTACTGTGGAGTGACGATAGCCGGCCCCTGAGACCGCCTGCCGCAGGCGCACTTGGCGGCTATCGATTGTCTCATACCGCGCGATAGGCTAGCTCGATAGCCATGAGCACGAATCTTCCCACCCTGCGCCAGCTGCAGTTCCTGATCGTTTTGGCCGAGCACGGCAATTTCAGCCGCGCTGCAGAGGCCGCCCACGTGACCCAGCCCACCCTGTCGGCGGGTATCAAGGAGCTTGAGGGCTGCCTTGGGACGGTGCTGGTGGAGCGCGGTGCGCGCGGGGCGAGCCTGACACCGGCGGGCGAGGCTGCGGTCATGCGGGCCCGCACCATCCTTACCGAGGCCGAAGACCTCGTGCACGCCGCGCGCGCCGCTGGCGAGCCACTGACCGGCCAGTTCCGGCTCGGCGTCATTCCCACGATTGCGCCTTTCCTGTTGCCCCGCGTCCTGCCCGCGCTCGGCGAGGCGTTCTCAGGGCTGGAGCTGTTCCTGCGCGAGGACCTGACCCACAGGCTGATCGAAGCCCTGAAGGAGCGCAGGCTGGATGCGGCCCTGATCGCGCTGCCCTATGAGGCATCGGGCATCGAGACGCGGTCCATCGCGATGGATGAGTTCCTGTTTGCCGCGCCGCTGGATCACAGGCTGGCCGGTGAAGCACACCTCAAACCCGCCATGCTGGCTGATGAGCCGCTCCTGCTGCTGGAAGATGGCCATTGCCTGCGCGATCACGCCTTGAGTGTCTGCAGTGCCAGCCAGGCGGCCTCTGGCCCGGGCTCCGGGCGGGCCGATGCCGCGCGCTCCGACTTTGCGGCGACCAGCCTGCACACGCTGGTGCAGATGGTCAGAAGCGGGCTCGGCGCGACCGTGTTGCCAAGGCTTGCGGTGGATGGCGGGCTGGTAGAGGGGCTCGGCCTTGCGGTGCGCCCGTTTGATCCGCCGGTGGCAGGCCGGGAGATCGGCATGGCGTGGCGGCGCGGCTCTGCGCGGGCCGATGAAGCGGCGCGTCTGGCTGATGCCGTGCGCGATGCGCTGAAAGCGTAGGCTTTCACGCGTCGGCAATACTTGCGTGGGAGAGTGGGCTCTTGGCCCTGCCCGGTCAGGAGATGCGCCCTTGAGCCTTACTCTTCTCATTCTGATTGCCATCGTGCAGGGCCTGACCGAATTCCTGCCCGTATCCTCATCAGCCCACCTCATCCTTGCGCCGCTCGCCTTCGGGGTGGAGCCGCAAAGCGTGCTCATCGATGTGATGGCGCATCTGGGCTCGCTCCTCGCGGTGCTGGTCTATTTCCGCAAGGATATCTGGCAGGTCATTACGGGCGTGTTTGGCTGGTTTACAGGCCGGATGACGCCAGGCGGCCGCCTTGCCCTGCTGGTGCTGATCGCCACGCCGCCTGTGATGATTGTGGCCGCCGTGCTCTATTTTGCCGGTCTGATGGATTATCTGCGCTCGCCTGCGGTGATCGCGGGGGCGACGCTGGTTTTCGCCCTGCCGCTCTGGCTGGCGGACAGATACGGCCCGCGCGTGAAGACGGTGGAAACGCTGACCTACAAGGATGCCGCGCTCATCGGGCTGGCGCAGGCCGTGGCCATGATCCCTGGCTCCAGCCGTTCGGGTCTGATGATGACGGCAGCGCGCATGCTCGGCGCGGAGCGCTCTGCCGCCGCGCGCTTTGCCATGCTCTCCAGCATTCCGGTCATCGCCGCGTTCGGCCTGCAATCGGGCATTGATCTGGCGCGTGGGGAAGCCCCGGGCGCAGGCCTGGTGGACGGGCTGCTGGCGGTGGGCCTCTCGTTTGCGGCAAGCCTTGTCGCTATCCACCTGCTCCTGAAGCTGGTGGACCGGTTCGGCTTCCTGCCCTTCGTGATCTACCGGATCGCGCTGGCGTTGGCGATCATCGCCGTGCTGGTCTGGGTGGTCTAGGCCTTACTCAGCCGCTGCAAACTGTCCGCCCTTGCGAAAGCGATAGAGATAGGTCGGCACGATGGCCTCTATCGTATCGGCCTCGATCCCGAGATCGGCGAGCGTCTTCGCGCCTTCGCTGACCACATTATCGCTTTTGAGCAAGGTCACCTGATCGCGGGTAAGGATGGTTGGTACGAAGGGCAGTGCCCCTGCCAGCTCGCCGGCAAATCCGATGCCGTAGGCGGCAAGCCACGGCACTGGCACCAGAAGGCGCGGGCGCTGGATCGTCGCCAGCATGAATTCCATCAGCGCCTTGAAGCTGTAAGTGGCCGGTCCGCCCAGCTCGTAGGTCTGGCCTCTTGCCGCATCGCTCTCAAGCGCCGCGCGGATCGCCTCGCCCACATCGCCCGCCCAGACAGGCTGGAACAGCGTCTTGCCACCACCGATCAGCGGCAGGGCAGGCGCATAGAGCGCCATCTGGGCAAAGCGGTTGAAGAAGCTGTCTTCGGCGCCAAACACGATGGACGGGCGCAAAATGGTGGCGGTCGGCACCGCCTGTCTTACCGCAGCCTCGCCTTCGGCCTTGGTGACGGCATAGGCGGACTTGCTGGCCGCGTCTGCGCCGATGGCGGAGACGTGTACAAGGCGGGTAATCCCGGCGGTTTTGGCGGCCTCAGCGATATTGGCGGCACCTTGCGCCTGAATCGAGCGGAAGGTCTGGCGGCCGCTCTCGGCGAGGATGCCGGTAAGGTTTACCACCGCGGAAGCACCTTCCACCGCGCGGGTCACAGAGGCGGGATTGCGTACATTCGCCTGCATCAGCTGGATCTGGCCGACAATGCCAATGGGCTTCAGCTCATGGGCGAGGTGAGGCAGGCGCGTCGCCACCCGCACCCGGTAACCCGCCTTGACCAGCGCCCGCACGGCATAGCGCCCGATAAAGCCCGAACCGCCAAATACGGTGATCATCTCGTCGCGCAGCATGCTGTTTGCCCTTTGCCTGAAGCCCGTTCGCCAGAAGGAACGGCGCAAATCCGTCGCTGGCGCCGATAGACCAAAAATGCGCGCTGTTGGCAACGCCGCAGACCTGCGTTGACACCGCGCGCGCTCGGATTTATCACCGCGCCTCCGACGCCCACAAGTTATGCCCAGGTGGCGGAATTGGTAGACGCGCTGGCTTCAGGTGCCAGTGGCTTAACGGCCGTGGAAGTTCGAGTCTTCTCCTGGGCACCATTCTTTTGTCGGCATCGGCCAGATACAAAGACGGCCCCGCTTGCGGGGCCGTTTTGCGTTTCAGGCGTCTGCTGGAAATTATCAGCTCTGCACCAGCCAGGCGCGGGCTTCGGTTTCGCAGCGGAACGGACAGGCCTTCATCGCATAGGCGCGCGCGGTGCTTTCAATGGCGCGGAAGGCTTCGCTGCGTTCACCCGTGCCCAGAACCGCGCAGCGGCGCGGTGCAATCTCGTCCATGATCTGCTCGACGGCCTGCGTCAGGTGCGACATCTGATAGGCGATATGGGTACCGCGTGCATCGATCAGGAAAGCGTCCACGCGGGCTCCGCGCGCGACGCGGGTTACCTCTGAAATGGCAGTGTCAAGCGACGCAGCGGTCACTGCGCCTTCGAGACGCAGCGTCAGCACGCGATGAATATCAAGCTCCGCGCAGACGGGCTGCACGGGCGGCAGGGCGGCATTAAGGGGCATGATGAAAGGGCGATCCAGCCTGGCAGCAATAATCAGGGCGCGCCGTATAGTTGCGGAATGTTGCCAAAAGAAGGCATGCGCAGACGCAAATCCGCTATGCAATATTAGCGAGGCCAATACTTTAGAAGCGATAGCGGAAATTCAGCGCAACCAAGGGAAAAGAGTCATACCTGTCAAGGTCTTGACGCGCGCGCTCGGCTTCGCGCTCCAGATCGGCCCTGAATGAGGGAGCGTCAGATAAACAAACGGGCGGCGCGACGGAGATCAAACGTCGCCTCGCATTGACGGACAGGGCGCTGACGGCCCATAGACTGCCCCATCCATGATGACAGCGCAGGGCCGCACCCCATGACGATACATTTTCACAAGGGCGATCTGCCCGACGGGCTGGATCTGGGAGACCGGGTTGCGGTGGATACCGAGACGCTGGGCCTGTCGCTCGTGCGTGACAGCCTGTGCCTTGTCCAGCTGTCGGCGGGTAATGGCGAGGCCCATCTGGTCCAGCTTGACCGCAAGACCTATGACTGCCCGCGGCTCAAAGCGCTCCTCGCAGACACGCGGGTGGAGAAAATCCTCCATTTTGCCCGCTTTGACGTGGCCATGATCGAGCGCGACCTTGGTGTCACGCTCAGCCCGGTCTTCTGTACCAAGATCGCTTCCAAGCTGGTGCGCACCTATACCGACCGGCACGGGCTGAAGGACGTCACCCGCGAGATCGTGGGTATCGAGCTCTCCAAGCAGCAGCAGAGCTCTGACTGGGGGGCGGCAGAGCTTTCTGAAGCGCAGCTGAAATACGCCGCCGAGGACGTGCTCTATCTCCATCAGGTACGCGATGGCCTGATGGCGATGCTGGAGCGTGAGGGGCGTCTGGAGCTGGCAAAAGCCTGCTTTGACTTCCTGCCCACGCGCGCGCGCCTTGATCTTGCCGGCTGGGCCGAGGCTGACATCTTTGCCCATAGCTGAGCACCTGGCAGGCGCGCGCCTTGAAAACGCCGCCCGGCAGGTTCACAACTGGCGCGGCTCTTGCTGCCGGGTCCTGTCATGAACGCGCTGTCTCTCACCGCCGATATCCGGCCCGCCAGCAGGGCGGTGGAACTTGCACGCCTTCGTGCGCGCATCGTGCGCAATGTCCGCATATTGGCAGCCCTGCTGATATCAGCGCTGGTACTGAATATTCTCGTTCAGGCCTTCATGGCAGGTGACCGTGAACCGGCCGCGCCGATTGGAATGGTTGGCGATGCCGAGCGGATCACCAATCCGCGCTTTACCGGCCGGGACCAGTCTGGCCGTCCGTTCGTGCTGACAGCCGATACGGCGGTGCGCCGGATGGAGGGGCTGGGCAACCTCACAGACCTTGAAAACCCGCGTATCGACTATGCCTTGCTGTTTGGCGGGGCCAACCGTCCGGACGCATCGGAAATACTCTCCCGGGCCGGGGTCTATGATGACCGGACCCGGGTCCTGCGCATGATTGATGCGGTGCGGTTTTCAACGCTGTCGGGCTATCGCTTCCGCACGGACGGGGCTGCGCTCGATCTTGGCGCCGGTGTCGTGACGGGCAATTTCCCGGTCGAGGGCCGTGCACCCTGGGGCGGCATTCAGGCCAATGGCTTTGAACTTTATGATGATGGACGCAGGCTGGTCTTTACGGGGGGCGTGGTAACGCGCTTTTATACCGATGAAACGGCACCGGCTGCCGAGGAGGACGAATGAGTGTCTTGCACTGCCTCGCACGGCTTTTGCCGGCGGCTGGTATGGCGCTGCTGGCGGCAGGTTCGCTAGCCCACGCCCAGACGCCTGCCCCCGATTTTGTCGATATCAGTTCTGATCGGCAGGAAATCCTTGATCAGGATGACCGCGCCCTGTTCGTCGGCAATGTGAATGCGATACGCGGCGATACGCGCTTGCGTGCGGACGAGGCGGAGGCCTTTCTGGCGCGCAACGCACAAACGGGCCAGCGCCGGATCGAGCGTATCGTGGCGCGCGGTGATGTGTTTTACGTAACGCCTGCCGAGACGGCCCGCGGGGACCGGGGTGTCTATGATCTCGATACAGAGACGATCACGCTGACAGGCGGTGTCGTCCTGACGCAAGGCTGCAACGTGTCGACGGGCCAAGAGCTGGTGATCAATCTGCGCACCGGCATTTCGCGGCTTACGGGTGGCAATGGCCGGGTTCGCTCTCTCTTCTTCTCCGAAGACAGCGAGGCTGCTGCTGCTGACTCGGGCCAGTGCCCCTCCCCGCCCGTGCCGGGCCCGCAGCCTGCACGCTACCGCGCAGACTTCCTCGAAGCCTCCAGGGGCGGTGCAGCCCAGCCGGCGAGCGAGCGCTAGTACAGCAGCGTTCCGCCTGTCCTGACAGCTTGCCAGCCGGGTGCGGCGCCCGGCATGGATAGGTCATGGCAGCATTTCACCAAATGTTAGTCCGGTGCCGGTAACCATGTTGGAAAGGGCAGGGGCGATGACAGATCAGACGACGCCAGATAGCGCAGCCAGCGGCTTGCAGGTCGAAGAGATCGGCAAGGCATTCGGTCGGCGCGTGGTGGTGAAGTCTGTCTCGCTCACCCTGAAACGCGGCGAGGTGGTCGGCCTTCTCGGTCCGAACGGGGCGGGCAAGACCACCTGCTTTTACATGATCACGGGGCTTATCCCGGCCGATCACGGGCGCATCATGCTGGACGGCGAGGACATTACCGAATTTCCGATGTTCCAGCGCGCGCGGCTGGGCATTGGCTATCTGCCGCAGGAAGCGTCCATCTTTCGCGGCATGACGGTAGGTGAGAATGTCACCGCCACCGCCGAGATCGCCGAAAAGGACAAGACCGCCCGCAAGAAACTTGTCGATGAGCTGCTGGAAGAGCTGGGCGTGGACCATCTGCGTGACAGCCCGGCCATGGCCCTGTCAGGCGGGGAGCGCCGCCGGGTGGAGATCGCCCGCGCACTGGCCACCCGTCCGGGCTTCATCCTGCTTGATGAGCCGTTTGCCGGTATCGACCCGCTGGCGATTGCCGATATCCGTGACCTCATCCTCTATCTGAAAGCGCGCGGGATCGGGATCCTCATCACCGATCACAATGTGCGCGAGACGCTGCAGATTACGGACCGTGCAGCCATCATCCATGATGGCGAGGTATTGTTCGAAGGCTCGCCAGAAGACGTGCTGCGTGATCCGTCCGTGCGCCGCGTCTATCTCGGCGACAGTTTCCAGTAGGGCGCGCTAAGCATGGCGAAACTCGGACAAAGGCTGGAGGCGCGGCAGGGGCAGGGGCTCGTAATGACCCCCCAGCTCCAGCAGGCGATCCGCCT
>CAZCEG010000030.1:0-12953 GCA_964497275.1 uncultured Oceanicaulis sp. | reverse complement strand
CAACGGTTTTCGAGACCGCCCCGTTCGACCACTCCGGCACCTCTCCGCGAAGGCGCGGAACCTAGCGGCAAGCCTCGCCGCTCGCAAGCGGGTAATGTGCATCTTAAAAGCGCCCCTCGGCACGCGCGCGGACGGGCAGTTAATTTAAATGCTGGCTGTGCTGGCAGACCACCCGGACACCCCATCGCGATTGACTCTGCAGGGCTCTTGCGTATAAGTCCGCGCCTCTATCGCCCGCCTCAGGCCTTGAGCGCGGGCACTTTGTTGTGACAACGCCATCTTGCAAAGAAGCTGGCGAAGAAAAAGGGCAAGGCTCCCCAATGGCTTGGGGAGATCTGGCCGTAGAAAAGGTGAAAAGAGATGTATGCGGTAATCAAGACCGGCGGGAAGCAGTACAAGGTTGCCGAAGGCGACCGCCTCGTCGTGGAAAAAATTGACGGCGAAGCCGGCGACCAGATCGTGTTCGGCGAAGTCCTGATGCTGGGCGGCGAAAGCGGCGTAACCGTGGGCAGCCCCCTCATCGACGGCGCGCAGGTGATCGGCGAGCTGGTGGAAGTGCGCAAGGGCGAGAAAGTCATCGTCTTTAAAAAGCGCCGCCGCCAGAACTATCGCCGCACCAAGGGCCACCGCCAGTGGGAAGCGTTCGTCGCGATCTCCGAGATCGTGCTGCCGGGCGCCAAGCCGAAAACGGCTGCCAAGGCGAAAGCGGCTCCCAAAGCCAAAGCCGAAGAGGCTGCGCCCAAAGCCGCCGCCCCGAAGGCCGCTGCGAAAGCCGCGCCCAAGGCTGCTGCCGGCAATGACGACCTGACCCAGCTCAATGGCGTGGGCCCGGCCTTTGCCAAGAAGCTGAATGCAGCTGGCGTGACGAGCTTTGCGCAGGTTGCCGCGTGGACCGATGCCGATCTGGACGCGCTCGATGCCGAAATCGCTGGCGTGAAGGCGAAAGCGGAAACCGGCGAGTGGGTGAAACAAGCCAAGGAACTGGCCAAGGGCTAAGCCCCCACGCCATCCCTGCAGGACAAGATTTGAGGAGAGCAAACCATGGCTCACAAGAAGGCAGGCGGTTCATCCCGCAACGGACGCGACAGTGAAGGCCGGCGCCTTGGCGTCAAGAAGGCCGGCGGTCAGGCTGTCATTCCCGGCAATATCATCATCCGCCAGCGCGGCACCAAATACTATCCCGGTGCCAACGTCGGCATGGGCAAGGACCACACCCTGTTTGCTCTCACCGAGGGCAAGGTGGAGTTCCGCCGCAAGAAGGACGACCGCATGTATGTGTCGGTCGCTCCGCTTGCCGACGCAGCCGAATAAGGCGGTTCGCATTTACGGATCGCCTCCCCAGAAGGGGTGATCCTTGGCGGTGAACACCGCAAATGCTCGACCGAAGGGGAGCCAGGGATCACCCGGCTCCCCTTTTTCGTGGTGTATTCCTTGAGGAACGCCACACGGTCTGGAGGCGATGATGATCGCCAATTCGCTAGAGCGGGTCCTCGTGCCCGAACCCGCAAGACCACTGGTAACGGCGCGGCTCGTCTTGCGCGCGCTCACGATGGACGATGCGGCGTGGATCTCGCGCGGCAGCTCCAACCCCGCCGTATCGCGCATGACTGGGCGCATCCCCTACCCGAACCCGGTTATCGGGGCAGAGCTCTACGTACTGACCTGCCGCGCGGCGGGCATGAATCGCGGCGACCGCGTGCGCGCCATCACGCTGAAAGGCAGCGGCGAGGGCATCGGCATGATCGGCCTGCACCCGCGCCCTGATGGCGCATGGGAGTTCGGCTACTGGCTGGCCGAAGGGTTTTGGGGGTGCGGCTACGCCACCGAAGCCGGACGCGCCCTGCTGGACGAGGCGGTGCGTGATGGCATCACGGATATCGTAGCCGGGCATTATGCCGACAACCCCGCCTCGGGCCGCGTACTGGAAAAGCTCGGCTTTGCCTATACGGGCGCGGTCGTGGACGCGTTCTCGGCCGGGCGGATGGCGGCAGCGCCCTGCCCGCGCATGGTGCGCAAGGCAGGGTGAGGCTCACGCGCCTTACGGCCGTGACCAGTTACGCTCCATGACGGTGGCGTATTCCTCGAAGGTGATGATGCCATCACCATCGAGGTCGAGATGTTCGAGCATCACTCCTTCGCGCAGAGCACTGTCGGTTCGGGTGAAGGTCTCGGGCGGTCGTGGGTTCTCGCGGCTGACACGCACGAACTCAGGCGCACATATGCGCACGTGATCCGGCGTGCTCTCGTTGAACGTATCGGGATCAAGCTGCCGCTCTTCACGACTCGGGAGCTCACTCGCTTGTTCCCTTATCTGGTTTGCGTGAATATCGTAGTCTTCCTGGGTGACCACGCCGTCCCCATTGGCATCCATCGCGTTAAAGAACACGATGCGAGCGCTCTCAAGGCGATAGCTGCCGAACTCTTCGGGCGTGATGATGCCGTCATTATTCGCATCAATTCGGTGGAACTCACGGGTTTCATCAACAAGGTGCCCGTCTTCAACGGCCCGCCAGCACTCCTCACTGATCAGCTCTGGATGGTCAAACAGGACACGGCTTGAACGAACGCCATGGGCGAGAAAGCGGCCGAATGTCCCGCCCCGGCGGGCTGCCTGGCGTACACCTTCGGCGTCTCCCGCTAACTCCCGCACCGTTCCCGACGCCCGCAGATATTCATGCAAGGTGATGCGGCCATCGGAGTTGAGGTCGTAATAGTCGAACTCGGCAATGGCATAGGGCCGGTCCGCACCGGGCAGGCGGTCAGCGGACTGGACGGCAAAGGCGAGCGCAAGGCTCGCGGCGATAACACTATTGGGCATGAGACGGCTCCATCGGCTGGGCGCGATCCGGCGGTGCCGGACGAAATGCGCCATGGCTTCACGAAGCACCCCGCTGGCTGGCTTTCCCTCTGCCTCACAGGCATCCAGGAAGGCATCCTTGTCCTCGGTCGCCACCCGAAACTCGATTGTCGCGGTCTTCTTTGGCGGCCTTGGCCGGGGTGCGTGCTCGCTCATGGTGAACCCTTGCTGCTGGCGGTTTCACGCCCTTTCCGGTCCCCGCGCGGCGCAAATCGTGTCCCGGCGCGGTCATGCAGGCAGCAGTGAAACGTCCCCGCGCGGCATAGGCAAGCTGCAACCGGGTCCGGGCGCAGCCGCGTTGTGTGGGGACATGGACCATGCGGGCTGTCATCGCGCGCCATAATGTATATAGAGAGCGCCCGGACGTCCCCACCCCCGGCCAGCCTGCCGGATTGAAAGCGATACGTATGAAATTTCTCGACCAGGTGAAAATCTACATCACGTCCGGCGCGGGCGGGCCGGGCGCGGTTTCGTTCCGGCGGGAGAAATACGTCGAGTTCGGCGGCCCTGATGGCGGGGATGGCGGCAAGGGCGGCGATGTGTGGGCCGAAGCGGTGGAGGGCTTGAACACCCTCATCGACTATCGCTACCAGCAGCACTTCAAGGCGCAGCGCGGCATTAATGGCGCGGGCGCAAACCGCACCGGCGCCGACGGCGAGGACGTGGTCCTGAAAGTGCCGGTGGGCACGCAGATCCTTGATGAGAACAAGGAAGAGGTGCTGGCAGACCTGACCGAGCCGGGCGTGCGCGTGCTGCTGGCGCGCGGCGGTCGCGGCGGCAAGGGCAATGCCCATTTCAAGACCTCACGCCAGCAGGCGCCCCGCCATGCCCAGCCCGGCGAGCCGGGCGAGGAGCGGTGGCTGTGGCTGCGCCTGAAACTGATCGCGGATGCGGGCCTTGTCGGCCTGCCAAACGCTGGCAAATCCACCTTCCTCGCCGCTGTCAGCCGCGCCAATCCGAAGATCGCGGCCTATCCCTTCACCACGCTGCACCCCAATCTGGGTGTCGTGGATACCGGCGATGGCAAGCGCTTCGTGCTGGCTGACATTCCCGGCCTTATCGAAGGGGCGCATGAGGGCGCAGGCATTGGCGACCGCTTCCTCGGCCATGTGGAGCGCTGCGCGACGCTGATCCACCTCGTCGATGCGGGCGGGGAAGACCCTGTCGAGGCCTATGAGACCGTGCGCGGCGAGCTGGAAGCCTATGGCGCGGGGCTCGCCGAGAAGTCTGAAATCCTTGTCCTCTCCAAGATGGAGACGGTCAGCGCAGAGCGCATCGCGGAGCTGAAGGCCGAGTTTGAGGACGTGACCGGCAAGGTGCCGCTCGTGATCTCGGCAGTGACGGGTGAGAACATGCGTGGCCTCATCTTCCAGATCGCAGGCGCCATCGAGGCGCACAGGGCAGGAGAGGCGAAGGCCTCGATTACCGAGGCCGGCGAGCCTGAGCCCGGCTGGACACCGTAACCGCATGGCCGCGAGACCCTTGCGCTTTACGGCGGCGAGCGATGAAGGCCTGAAGCCCGGCATGGTGGTCGGTCTTTATGGCGGCTCGTTCGATCCGCCCCATCGCGGCCATCGCCATGTCGCCATGACGGCGATGAAGCGGCTGGGGCTGGACAGGGTGTGGTGGGTGGTCTCGCCGCACAACCCGCTAAAGCCGCGCGCGCCTGAAGACCTCGATGCCCGCATGGATGCGGTCGAACGGCTCATCAATCATCCCCGCCACGTCGTCACCGATATCGAGGCGCGTATCGGCACGCGCTACACCGCAGACCTCATTGCCTGGCTGGTGACAGGGTATCCCGGCGTGCGCTTTGTCTGGATCATGGGGGCGGACGGGCTTGGCAGCTTCCACCGCTGGCAGGACTGGCGCGCGATTGCGGCCCATGTGCCGATCGTCGTGGTCTCCCGCCCCGGACCATCGCTGAAATGGCGCCTTGGCCCGGCTGCGCGGGAGATGGCCGGTGCGCGCGTTTGTGCCACACAGGCCAGAAAGCTCGTCCTTTCGGGTGCGCCGGGGTGGACATATATCACCGCGCCCTTACATGCTGAGGCGTCCTCGGTTTTGCGTCGGGGGCGTTAGCTCCCTGAAGCGACCCCCAACGGCTGCCCATGACCCAGCACGCGAACCGGAAGAGCGGCGCACCGCGCCTTGCCTTCTTTGAAGACCTGCACCCGGCAGCGGCTGACTTCCGCGCCGATATTCTTTCCGGTCTGGCGCGGCCGCAAAAGGCCATTCCGCCGAAATACTATTACGATGATGCCGGATCGCGCCTGTTTGATGCCATCACACAGCAGCCCGAATACTACCTGACCCAGACCGAGCTTGAGCTTCTTGGCGAGATCGGACCGGAACTGGCCGACCTTGCGGGGCCGGGCGCCGTCGTGCTGGAACCGGGGGCCGGCTCCAGCATCAAGATACGCACGCTTCTGGACGCGCTGGATGCGCCTGCCGCCTATGTCGGCATGGACATTTCCGGCGATCATGTGAAGGCTGCGTGCGAGGAACTGGCGGCAGATTACCC
Source organism: uncultured Oceanicaulis sp. (assembly GCA_964497275.1). Lineage (GTDB taxonomy): Bacteria > Pseudomonadota > Alphaproteobacteria > Caulobacterales > Maricaulaceae > Glycocaulis. The sequence goes on along the minus strand of CAZCEG010000030.1, from coordinate 7,572 downwards.
GCAGCTGGAGATCGGGGCGGTCTGCCACGATTTCACGCAAGCGATTGATCTAGACAGCCTGCCTTTGCCGGAGAGGGTGAAGTCGGGGCGCCGGGTCGTGTTCTTTCCCGGCTCCACCATTGGCAATTTCGAGCTTGTGGACGCGCTGGCGCTTCTGAAAACGCTGCGCGGCTGGCTGCGCCCCGGCGACGGACTGCTGATCGGTGCTGACCTGCGAAAAGACGCTGCCACCCTGCACGCGGCCTATGATGATGCGGCGGGCGTGACGGCAGCGTTCAACTTCAACCTGATCGACCGGATCAATGCCGAGCTCGATGGCAATATCGATGCGTCCGGACTGCGCTATGCCGCGCACTGGAACCCGTATCGCTCACGGGTGGAGATGTATCTCGTGGCGCAGCGCGACCAGCATTTTCAGGTGGCCGGCCACAGCTTCACCCTGCGCGAAGGCGAGACCATCCACATGGAAAACTCGCACAAATTCACACCTGCCACCTTCCAGGACCTCGCAGGCAGGGCCGGACTGACACCGCGCAAGGCATGGGTGTCACGTCAGAATGCCTTTTCAATGCACTGGCTCGAACCGGACAGCAAAGCGTGATAGAAGGGGCAACGTGTCCATTTTTGATTACAGGAGTTCCGGCACTGCCCGTCGAACGTCAACGCAATGATACCGCGCCCGCCCCCGTCAGCCTGAAAGGGCCGGCAGGGCACAGTGAAGCCCTTGAAGCCCTCATCGTCAGCGTGCTCGACGACGACAAGGCCGAGGACATTGTCTCCATCGATCTTACCGGCAAATCGCCTGTCACCGATTTTGTGGTCATCGCGAGCGGCCGGTCGAACCGCCATGTCGGCGCGCTGGCCGACCATCTTCTGACGGCCATCAAGGAGGGCGGCTACACGCCTGCCAAGGTGGAGGGTCTGTCGGCTGCCGACTGGGTTCTGATCGATGCCGGCGATGTGGTAGTGCACCTGTTCAGGCCGGAAGTGCGCGCTTTCTACGATCTGGAGAAGATGTGGGGCGGCGGGCCGGAAACGGCAGCCTGATCACCCTTGAGGATCGAGATCCGCGCCATTGGCCGCATCAAGCCCGGCCCGGAACGCGCCCTGATTGACACCTATCTGGACCGGGCGGGCCATCATGGCCGCGCGACGGGTCTGGGCCCGTTTGCCGAGCGCGAATATGACAGCCGCACCCTCTCAGGGCGCACGGCAGAGACGCGCGCGATGACCGACGCGTTGCCTTCCGGTCCCGTCATTGTCCTCGATGAGCGCGGCAGCCAGATGGACTCGCGCGCCCTTTCCGATCTGATCGCGCGGGAACGCGATGGCGGCGCACGCGACATGGTGTTCCTGATTGGCGGCGCCGATGGCCATGATCCGGCAGAGCTGCCTTCACAGGTGCGCAAGCTTTCCTTTGGTAGCATGGTGTGGCCGCACAAGCTGGTACGCGTCATGCTTGCAGAACAGCTTTACCGCGCCGCAGCCCTTCTGGCCGGAGCGCCCTATCATCGGGACTGAGTATTCCTCGTGCTGAGCCTCATCGCCGCCCTGCTCCTTCTCCAGACACCGCCTGATCCTGACGAGATCGAGGCGATGGAGGAGACCGCGCGCGAAACCCGCGCCATCAGCGAAGCGCGCGCCGCCGAAGCCGATGCGCTGCGAAACGAGATTGCAGCCCTGCAGGCCCAGCTGGTCGAGGCGGGCGCGCGGGTGGAAGCGCGCGAGCGCGATGCCAGCGCAGCGCAGGTTCGCCTTGCCGAGCTGGAACGTGAGGAAGCTGAGCTCAACACGCGCCTGATGGCCGAGCGCGAGAGCCTGGCTGGTGTGCTGGCCGCCCTGCAGCGGCTGGAGCTGAACGCCCCCCCCGCCCTCGCCGTTACGCCGGAGGACGCCGCTGAAGCGGCTCGTGCGGCAGGCCTTCTGGCGACGATTGCGCCGGAGCTGGAACGCAGGGCCAATGCGCTGCGCGCCGATATCGAAGCGCTGCAGGATATACGCGAAGCCCTGACCGGCCAGCGCCAGCAGGTCGATACCGCGCGCGCCGCCCTCGCCTCTGTCCGCTCGGAGGTGGAGGCCCTCATCACGGCAAGGCAGACTGCTGAGCGTGCCCTGCGCCGGGAAGCCGATGACCTTTCCCGGCAGGCCAGCCGCATGGCCGCCGAGGCACAGTCCTTCCGCCAGCTCTGGGACGAGATCAACCGCTTCACCAATGCCGCGCCGCGCCTTGCGCCGCGCCGCCCGGCGCCTGTCGCCGTAGCAGTGACCACTACGACGGTTGAGACCAATACCACGCTGGCCGAGGCTGCGCCTGTTCTCCCAGATGCGTCAGAGCTGCCCGCGCGGGAGCTGGCGAGCTCTGCCACGAGCGATGGCTCGCTTCTGGCGGCGCTGCCGGTGGACGAAGCAGGCGGCTTGCGCTTTGCCGACATGCGCGGGCGGCTGAGACCGCCGGCAGAAGGCGTGATCCTGACGCGCGCCGGACGGCCAGGGCCGGACGGCATCACCCGCGAAGGCCTGTGGCTGGAGACCCGGCCCGGCGGGCAGGTGACAGCACCATTTGACGGAGTGGTGGTATTTGCGGGACCCTTCCAGAGTTTCGAAGCCGTCGTGATGATCAACACCACCGATGGCTACACCCTTATTCTGGGCGGAATTGGCCTGCTCTATGCAGGCGAAGGACAAAGTGTGCTGGCCGGGGAACCGGTCGGACGCATGCCGGAGCGTGAAATTCCTGCACCGAGGCTCTATCTTGAGATAAGACGGGGCAGCGGGGCGGCAGAAAACCCTGAGGACTGGTTGCGGCCAGAGTTCCGCCGGGGCTGATGACGGATTGGATTGCAGGCCGGAGGTTTGTCCCCGGCCAGACAGGGAAGAGACGGATGCGCTTGCATATTCTGGCGTCTGCCATCGCGTTTGGCATTGGCGCGGCGGCCCTAGCGGTGTCGGCTCAGGGCGATGAACGGGGCCGCGATGCCACCTTCCGCCAGCTGGAGCTGTTTGGCGATGTGCTCAGCCGCATCGAGTCCGACTATGTCAGCGAGCCGGACAAAGCCGAGCTGATCGAAGCGGCGATCGGCGGCATGCTGAGCGCGCTCGACCCCCATTCTGCCTATCTGAACGCTGACGCCTTCCGGGACATGCAGGTCTCCACGCGCGGCGAATATGGCGGGCTCGGCATCGAGATCACCCTGCGCGATGACTTCGTGACGGTCGTCTCTCCCATCGCCGAGACACCGGCTGACCGCGCCGGTATCGAGCCGGAAGACCGTATCATCGCCGTGGACGGGGAATCCATGATCGGGGCAGGCGTTGATGCCGCCGTCGACCGCATGCGTGGCCCGCCCGGAGAGCCGGTAACCATCACCATCGCCCGCGACGGGGTGGAGCCCTTCGAGGTCACCATCGTGCGCGCCATTATCGAGGTGCGCTCGGTAATCCACCGGATGGAGGCGAACAATACGCCCTATCTGCGCATCACCACTTTCAACGAGCACACCACTGAAGCAGCGGTGCGCGCGCTAAACGATCTGCGCGAAGCCTATGGCGGCCCCCTGCCGGGCCTGATCCTTGATGTCCGCTCCAATCCGGGCGGGCTGCTGGACCAGTCGGTCAGCATTTCCGACCTGTTCCTGAGCGGCGGCGAGGTCGTCTCCACGCGGGGGCGTGATCCGCGCGACACGCAGCGCTTCAACGCGCGCCCCGGCGACATCCTCAATGGCGCGCCCATCGTGGTGCTGATCAATGCCGGCTCTGCCAGCGCGTCTGAAATCGTGGCCGGTTCGCTGCAGGACCGGGAACGCGCTACGCTGCTGGGAACCAACAGCTTTGGCAAAGGCTCCATGCAGACGGTCATCCCGCTGCGGGGAGGCCGCGATGGTGCTCTGCGCCTGACCACGGCGCGCTATTACACGCCGTCGGGCCGCTCCATTCAGGCGACGGGCCTCGTACCAGACATTGCCGTTGCCTTCCGCCGTCCGCGCGAGGGCGAGGTCGGCCGCTTCTCTGAGGCCAATCTGCGCAATGCCCTGCGCAATGAGAACGCGTCCGAGGACGAGGCTGAAGTCAGCGAAGGCCCGGAGATGGAATATCCGCCGGAGGACTGGGCTGAAGGTGAGGACTACCAGCTTCACCGCGCCATCGAGGAACTCAGCCGCATGATGGAACGCCGCGAGGCCCGCGCCGACACAGGCACACGCCGCCAGTAGGCCTGCACCGCGCGCCCATGCGTTAACCTTTCCTTACCCCGGCGCAAGGGATGGTCCCGCCGTAGGGCTGCGTGCGGAAGCAGGCAGTCAACAAGGACGGTTGTGACACGCCACCATGCCTGCACGTCAGACTGATACTTCCAGCTTTCCCTTGCGCAATCCGCTGATCGCGGGCGTGTGCGCGCTAGGCCTTTTCGGGCTCGCGGCAGGCGCCATCGCGTTTCTGGCGCCAGAGCGTGAGACGGTGATCAGCGCACGCGCGGCACTGGACCTGCCGGAGCGTGAACCGGAAACCATCGAGATCGCCGAGGCTGAACCCGCCCGCCCCGTCATCTTCGACGAGGAGAGCGAAGAGGGTGATCTGAGCCTTCCCGGCGTGCGCGAGGCCGAAGATGCGCTGGGCGGCGAAGTACAGCCGCCACCGGGCAGCAATGCAGCGCGCGCGCTAGCCGCCTCCAGAATGCCCGCAGTGCCCTTCGAGGGCCTCTATGAAGCCGGTCCGGGCGGTCCGCTGCCGGTGACAGCCCCGGACGGCAGACGGCCCTCTGAGGCCTATGCACGCGCCTTTGACGGCGATGGCAGCGCACCCTCAATCGCCATCATTGTTGGGGGCCTTGGCGTGAGCCAGTCCCTGACAGAGGCGGCGATAGACAATCTGCCGCCGGAGATCACCCTCTCCTTTGTGCCCTATGCACGCGATCTGCAGATGTGGATGGACCGGGCGCGGGCTGCGGGCCACGAAGTCATGCTTGAACTGCCCATGGAGCCCTTTGATTATCCCAATAACGATCCCGGGCCCCATACGCTGATGGCCGAGGCCAGCCAGCAGGAGAACACGCGCCGCCTGCACTGGCTGCTGTCGCGCGGGGCGGGGTATTTCGGCGTGACGAACTATCTCGGCGCGCGCCTTGTCACTGCCGACGCGGCGCTTGCGCCCATCTATCAGGAGCTCACCCGGCGCGGGCTTCATGTCTTCCACGATGGCACCGGACGCAGGGGCGCAGCCGACACGGCAGCGCGCCGTGCAGGCACGCCGCTCATCAGCGCTGACCGGCTGCTCGACGCTGATCCGAGCGTGCGGGCGATTGACGAGCGCCTTCTGGAACTGGAAGCGTTGGCGCTTCAGAACGGTAATGCGCTGGGCTCAGGCTTCGCCTATCCTGTCACTGTGGGGGCGCTGCAGCGCTGGGCACAGGGGCTGGAGGCACGCGGCTACCAGCTCGCACCCGCCTCCCATATTGCCCGCCAGCGCAGCGGGGCCAGCGGTCAGGATACATGAGCGGGCCAGACCATCCTGCCGCCCTGGCCTTCGACCAGCTCAGCTATTACCGGCCCAATGCCGGGATCGTCCTGTTCAACCGCGAGGGCCTGACGTGGATCGGCAAGCGGTATCAGGAACAGGGGCCCTTTGTCTGGCAATGGCCTCAAGGCGGCATGGATGCTGGCGAAGATCCTGTAGCGGCCGCCTTGCGCGAGCTCTATGAGGAGACGGGTATCCGGGCCGATCAGGTGGAAGCTCTTGGCACCATCGCGCACTGGCTCGCCTATGACTTCCCGCCGGAAGTCCTCGCCTTGCGCAAGAAGAACTGGAAGGGCCAGCGCCAGCGCTGGTTCGCCTATCGCTTTCTCGGCACGGACGCGGATTTCGACCTCACGGCCGTGCCACCGCAGGAATTTGAAGAATTCCGCTGGGAGAGGCTGGAGCGGGTCCCTGAGCTGATCATTCCGTGGAAGCGCCCGGTCTATGAAGAAGTAGCCCGCGCGTTTGCAAGGTTTGCGCGCTAGTGGGCGAGAGCGGCGAGCAGCGCTTCGAGCTTTTCCACTTCCGCCTCCGCAAGAGCGCGTGCGGCATCATCGCCTGCATCGCGCGCTTCCAGCCGGGCGGCTTCAAGACGCTCACGGATCGCACCGGCGTCGGCTGACTCCAGCGCAACCGCCTCTTCAGCCAGGATGGTAAGGCCGGCGGGCGTTACTTCGGCAAAGCCGCCATGGATGAAGGTGCGCGAGACCTTGCCATCGGCATGAACTTCGATGGAGCCGGTGCGGATGGTCGACATGAAGGGTGCATGACCGGGCAGGACACCGAAATAGCCTTCGCTGCCGGGCACGACCACCATGTCCACCTCGCCGGAGAACACGCGCGCTTCAGGTGATACCAGGTCGAAATGAAGTTTGTCAGCCATTGCCTAGTTGTCCCCTTGGTCCCGGCGCATCTGCCGGAGACCGATTTCAGTAGCGACGAGCAAGATCACCAGTGCCACCGCCAAGATGCCGCCACCAATAAGGAGCGGCGTAGGATTAAACTCGATCATTCTGGCCTCCGGGCTTCAGCCGGTCTGACGCCCGCGCGAGAAACGGACCCGACCCCAGAAATATAAGCCCGATCAGGAAGAGTGCCAAACCACTGCGGTCCTCCGACAGAAAAGCCGCAGCAATCAACGCCAGCCCAACTGCCCTCGCGGTGGCCGCTGCATGATCAAACCACGCAGCGCCCAGCCATGACGGAAGACCGGCCAGCACAGGCCCTACGCCGCTTCGGCGGCCAGTTTCTGCGCCTTCTTCACGGCATCCTCGATCGTGCCGACCATGTAGAAGGCAGGCTCGGGCAGGTGGTCATACTCACCATCGCAGATCGCCTTGAAGCCCTTCACGGTCTCTTCAACCGGCACCTGCACACCCGGCGAGCCGGTGAACACTTCGGCCACGTCAAAGGGCTGGCTGAGGAAGCGCTCGATCTTGCGGGCGCGGGCCACGGTCAGCTTGTCCTCTTCGGACAGCTCGTCCATGCCGAGGATGGCGATGATGTCCTGAAGCGACTTGTAGCGTTGCAGGATTTCCTGCACGCGCCGCGCCGTCTGGTAGTGCTCGTCACCCACAATGCGCGGCTCAAGGATGCGCGAGGTGGAATCGAGCGGGTCCACCGCCGGATAGATGCCCTTTTCCGAGATGGCCCGGTTCAGCACGGTCGTCGCATCAAGGTGCGAGAAGGTGGTGGCCGGAGCCGGGTCGGTCAGGTCGTCGGCGGGCACGTAAACGGCCTGCACCGAGGTGATCGAGCCCTTCTTGGTCGAGGTGATGCGCTCCTGCAGCGCGCCCATGTCGGTCGCGAGCGTCGGCTGGTAACCCACCGCAGACGGGATACGGCCAAGAAGCGCGGACACTTCGGCGCCCGCTTGCGTGAAGCGGAAGATGTTGTCGACGAAGAAGAGCACGTCCTTGCCCTCTTCATCGCGGAAATATTCGGCCTGTGCGAGGCCGGAGAGGGCCACGCGGGCACGCGCGCCCGGCGGCTCGTTCATCTGGCCGAATACCAGCGCGCAGCGCGAGCCTTCGGTCGAGCCGTTGTTTTCCTTCGGGTTCTTGT
>CAZCEG010000029.1:0-13504 GCA_964497275.1 uncultured Oceanicaulis sp. | reverse complement strand
CCACGGTGTGCTCGAACTGGGCGGAGAGGGATTTGTCCCGGGTGACGGCGGTCCAGCCATCGGCCAGCACCTTCACGCCTGCCCGTCCGTCATTGAGCATGGGCTCGACGGTGAAGATCATGCCCGGCGCCAGCACCGCGCCTGTGCCGCGGTCGCCAAAGTGCAGCACGTTGGGCGCGTCGTGGAAAAGCCGGCCAATGCCGTGGCCGCAGAAATCGCGCACCACGCTGCAGCGCTGGCTTTCGGCATAATGCTGGATCGCAGCGCCGATATCGCCAAACGTGTTTCCGGGTTTCACCTCGGCCAGGCCCCGCATCAGCGCTTCATACGTCACCTCGATCAGGCGCTCGGCCTTGCGGCGCACCTCGCCCACGGTGAACATGCGGCTGGTGTCGCCGTGCCAGCCATCGAGCTTGCAGGTGACGTCGATATTGAGGATGTCGCCCTCTTTGAGCGGCTTGTCATTGGGAATGCCGTGACAGACCACGTGATTGATCGAGGTGCAGGAGGACTTGGTATAGCCCTTGTAGAACAGGGTCGCAGGCACCGCGCCGTGATCGAGAAAAAAGCGGCGGACCCTGTCGTCAATCTCCTGCGTGGTGATGCCCGGCTTTACGAACTCCACCAGCATGTCGAGCGTTGAGGCCGCGAGCTGTCCAGCCTTGCGCATGCCCGCAAACGCCTCCGGCCCGTGGCGCTTAATCACGCCATCGCGTTCCATCAGCTCGTCATCGGCATAGAGAAAGTCGTTCACGGGAATGTCCAAAAGGCTCGCATTGCGTCTGCCTCCATATAACGACGCCCGGAGCGTTGGCAACGCTCCGGGCGGTAAACGCCGTCATTCTGCTTCGGCGATTATTCGCTATAGAGCTCCGAGATCACCAGCGTGGCATCGCGCAAGGTGGCGCTCGCCCAGGTGCCGACCCAGATATCGTACTGGCCGGACATGGCGCTATCCCAGCGGATGGAAGGGTTCAGCCCCTGACCGCCATCATCATCGCAATACCAGCCGCCATCGGGGCCGTTGATGACCAGCGTCGTGTCCGAGCTCGACCCCACCGAGATGATCAGCGGCAGGCTGCCCGCCTCAAAGTTCAGCCGCACATCGGGCGCTTGCGCGATATAGCCGACACACGATCCGCCAATGGCGCTTCTGGCATCGATATTCCCGCCGGACTGCAGGCGCACCCGATAGGGGTCGGGCGTGAAGCCGCCGCGCAGATTGACCGTCTCGTAGGTTGCGGGCAGGGACCAGTCCGGCATGCCGCCAGAGGAGCCGCTAGCGCCGCCAGACCAGATCGTGCTGGCGGTTACGCTTGTCAGCTCGGTGATGAAGAGGGTCGCATCGGCGAGCGAGGCGCTGCCATAGGTGCCCACCCAGATATCATACCGGCCGCTTTGCGGGTTGTTGAACTGGAGAAGCGGGTTCAGATCGCCGCCGCCATCATCATCGCAATACCAGCTGCCGTCCGGGCCGTTCACGACCAGCGTCGTGTCGGTGCCCGATGCCACGCCGATGCGCAAAGGCAGGACGCTGCCTGCCGAATAGTGCACCGAGAAGTCCGGCGCCTGATCGATATAGCCCCGGCATGAACCGCCGATCGAGCTATTGGCGTTGATCGCGCCGCCAGACTGGAGGTCGACAGTGAAGGGGTCAGGCGAGAAGCCTGCCCGAAGCTCCACATCGCCGTAGTTCGGCGGCAGGGTGTAGTCTTGCGCGATGGCCGCACTTGCGGTCATTCCCAGCGCGAGTGTTGTCAGAATTGCAGCGTATTTCATGGCCTGTCTCCCCGCTTGACTTGATGTCCTGACGGAAGAGGCCCGAAACTGACGCCCCGCCCGACGGTATTACTGAACCCCAACAAGTCTGCACCCGCGATGAACAGGCCCGCAAGACAAAACACCCCCCTGACACAAAATGTCAGAGGGGTGCTGTATTGAGGTCTGCAACTATAGATTAGTTGGCGAAGAAGCTCTCTTGGTGCCAGCGCGGTGTTTCACCGGCATTGGCAACGGCGCTGATGATCTCGAAATTGATGCGGGCAAATTTCGCACCCTGATCAAAGCGCAAGGGCTGGGAGAGGTCATCACCCGGCGCGTGGTAATTGCCGCCGAGGAAGCGCAGGAAACCCTGGCCTTCATCATCTTCCGGATCGGGGCTGGAAAAGCCGGTCATCAGGAAGATGGACGGCACGCCCTCACGCACGAAATTATAATGGTCCGACCGCACGAAGAGCGATTGTTCGGGGATCGGATCGGGCGAGAGCGTTACGCCAGCGCGTGCGATAGCGGCTTCGGTGAGGGCGCCCAGCGTGGAGTGCTCTGCCCCGAACGCGATCACGTCATTGAACTCGTAGAGCATGACGGGCATGTCGAGATTGATATTGGCGACCATGCGGCCCATGGCAGGTGTCGGGTTGGCGGCGATATGCGCCGAGCCGAGCAGGCCCTTTTCCTCTGCCGTCAGGGCGATGAACACCACAGAGCGGGCCGGGCGCGGGCCTTGCGACAGGGCGCGGGCCGCTTCCAGCATGGCTGCCGTGCCGGACGCATTATCGAGCGCGCCATTGCAGATCGCGTTTTCGGCAAGCGGCTGGCAGATGCCGATATGGTCAAGGTGCGCGGTGACAACGACGCTTTCGGCCGCCAGCGAGGGATCGGAGCCCGGCAGGATGCCGACCACGTTGGCGCTGATCACGGCTTCGCGGGTGGTGGCCTGTGCCATCTCCGCGGTGGGGACAAGCGCAAAGCGCGGCAGGGTTTCACCGGCGCGCGCGGCTTCCACCACCGTCTCGAAGCTTTCCGGTGCGCCTTCAAACAGCCGGTTTGCCGTCTCGGTGCCGATCACCGCGCTCACCTGCAGCGAGGCAGGGCTGGAGGCAGCAGGCGTCGCCATGGACGGGCGCGGATTGGCGGCCATTGCGGCCATGCGCGAAAACGGGAAGCGGGTAAGGCCATCGGCCATGATCAGGATCGCTCCTGCCGCGCCGCGTTCGGCCGCAAAGGCCGCCTTGGTGCGGTTGGAGGACAGGTGAGCGGCGACATCGCTGGCGAGCCCGCCCGGCGCGCCGGCGAGGATCACCACGATGCGGCCATCCACGTCGAGGCCGTCATAATCGTCATGCCCGAGGCCCGGCGCCGAAATGCCGTAGCCTACAAAGACCAGCTCGCCGCTGACCGCGCTTTCATCATGGACAGCGTGCGCGGAGATGATGAAGTCCTGACCGTGCACCAGCTCTTCGCCATTGATGGCAAGGCGGGCGCGGCTGATGTCGGAGACCATGTTCTGCAGCGGCACCGGCTCGTGATAGCTGCCATCGGCCGCGCCGGGCGCAAGGCCTAGAAGCCGGAACTGGCTTTCGACATAGCGTGCGGCGAGGTCATAGCCGCGCGTGCCCGTGTCGCGCCCTTCCATCATGTCGTCTGCCAGAAAGCGGATATGGGCCTCTATGGCATCGGCTGTGATGACCGGATCGCTGCTGCGCGACGCGGCAGACATGTCTGGTGTGCTGCCGGTGGTGGCGCAGGCAGACAGGAAAAGTGCGGCGCCTGCCGCAAGATAATAACGGCGCATGGATATTTAGCCTCCCCAACAGGCACATCAGTGCCTTTATGGGCGCGGACTATAGGTGGCGTGGGCGGCGGCTCAATCGCCGACCGCACAATCTTGCTTAAAGTTCATTTTGTCTCGTCATCCAGCGTCCACAGCGACGCCTTTTCATGGGCGCCGCGCACCGCGTCCGACAGGGCAGGGTCTGGCCTGCGGTAATGGCGGGCAAAGTCTGCGCTCATGCGGGCCGGCTTGCCGGTGGAGAGCTGGAAAGACACCAGCCAGGTGCGCGCCCGGAACACCGTCTCGCCGGTATCATTGCGCCGGAACTGGTACCAGCGCTCGGCGCGCAGCCGCCCGTCGCTCAGCGCAATCCACACGGCGCAAGTCAGCAAGTCGCCCGCGCGGCAATGGCCGGAATACTCCGCCAGCGTGCGGATCACTGCCATGCCCCGGTCCTGCTGGCGGCAGTCCGCGCGCGTCAGCCCGTCTGCCTGCCAGTGCGCCCAGGCGGTCTCGTCTGCCCATCTGAGATAGGCGGCATTATTGGCGTGGCCGAAATCATCGATCTCGCGCTCGTCCACGCGCCTCCTGGCCACGAACGGGTAGGGCAGGTCCCAGCCGGGATCGGTGGGCGGGATGGGCATGAGGGCTCACTCCATGATCATCTTGCGAGTGGCGAAGCGCCGGTGTGCGGGATATGTCTGCCCGGTCCGGATCGTCAATTCGTCAAGCAGAGGATCGCGCCAATGGGTGAACGAGCCGTCAAAGCCGCAGTCCTGGTGATCGGGGACGAGATTCTCTCCGGTCGCACGCAGGATCTGAATGTCGCACAGATTGCGCGCTTCCTCGCCCCGCTCGGCATTACGCTGGGTGAAGCCCGCGTGGTCAGCGATGACAAGGGCGCCATCGTGGAGGCCGTGCGCGCGCTGGCGGCCCGGTGGGACTATGTCTTCACCACCGGCGGGATCGGGCCGACCCATGATGACATCACGGCAGACGCCATCGCCGCCGCCTTCAATCGCAAAATCGATGTGCGCGCCGATGCGCGCGCCATCCTTGAAGCACAATATGCGGCCTCCGGGGTGGAGCTTACGCCTGCCCGCCTGCGCATGGCGCGCATCCCGGACGGTGCGTCGCTCATCGCCAATCCTGTCACCGGCGCGCCGGGCTTCCAGATAGAGAATGTGTTCGTGATGGCGGGCGTGCCGAAAATCTGCCGGGGCATGCTCGAAGACATCGCCCACAGGCTGGAGGGCGGGGCGGTGACCCATGCCGTCTCGGTGCGGCTGGAAAACGCGCGCGAGGGGGATCTGGCCGAAGCGCTCGGCCGCATCGCTGAAGACCATCCTGACTGCTCCATCGGCTCCTACCCGTGGTTTGAGGAGCTTCCCGGCGGCGGGCTGAAACGCGGGGTTGAGCTCGTCGCGCGCGGCCGCGACGCGGCGGAACTGGCCAAGGTGAAAGCCCGGCTGGAGCAGATTGCCCGCTGAGCCGCGCTCTGCGCTTGCGGGCTCTGGCGGGCATGCCTAACTTGGGTTCCAATCCTACCGACGCAGTTTCCATGACAGGATGCTTTTCCATGATGGCTGACGGCTTTCGCGCCTTCCCGCTCCGCAATGACGATGATGATGACGCGCCTGAGAAGGGCGCCGCGCCCGCGGGCGAGGATTTTGTGGGCAAGGCCCTGTTTGAAAGCCGCACCGTGCTCATCACCGGCGGCATCAATGACAAGGTGGCCCGCTCGGTCTGCGCGCAGCTCTTTGCGCTGGCGGCCAAGAGCGATGATCCCATCCTGATGGTGATCTCCTCGCCCGGCGGACACGTTGAGTCCGGTGACATGATCCATGACACGATGACGTTCATCAAACCGCGCGTGATCGCTCTGGGGTCAGGATGGGTCGCCTCTGCGGGCGCGCTGATCTTCGTCGGCGCGGAGAAGGAAGACCGCTACTGCCTGCCCAATACGCGCTTCCTCATCCACCAGCCGTCCGGCGGTGCGGGCGGTGCGGCCAGCGATATCGAGATCCAGGTGCGCGAGATGCGCATGATGCGCGACCGGCTGAACCGCATCTTTGCCGAGGCCACCGGCCAGACGCTGGAGCGCATCGAGAAGGATACCGACCGCGATTTCTGGCTGACGGCGAAAGAGGCCATCGATTACGGCCTGTGCCACAAAATCGTGACACGGCAGGACGAAATCCGGCGCTAGGCTGATGCCAGCGCCAGTGCGGGCGTGGCGAAACTGGTAGACGCACCGGACTTAAAATCCGTTGGGGGGCAACCTCCGTGCCGGTTCGACCCCGGCCGCCCGCACCATCTTACTCGACACTGGCTTCCTCAATACGGGCTTCCGCAATTCGGGCGAGTTCGCGAAGCTGTACCGGCTTTGGGTGGTCGGTGATCTGGTCTGCAGCACTTTATCCGCGTACGAAGATAAATTAGCTTTATCACCGAAAGCGGATATTGCACTTTTATCCGCGAACGCGTATATCTCCTGTCGGAGGTGCACCATGGTGATACGCGACACGCGGCAACTCGGCGCGGCGCTTCAGCGTGAGCGCAAGCGCCAGGGCATGACCCAGACACAACTGGCTGAAAAGGCAGGCGTACGCCAGCAGACCGTTTCAGGTGTAGAGGGTGGCAAGCCGCGCTCGGAGCTTCAGGTCATCTTCGACATCATGGCCGCGCTTGGCCTTGAGATGTCCTTGCAGGCACGCGGCAGCCGGAAGACCCCCGGTCTTGAAGAATTATTCTGATGGGCCGCCGGCGCAAATCGGCGGTGCTCACCGTCGCGATGAATAGGCGGGTTGTCGGCAGCCTTGCCCGCGCCGCGGACGGTGCAACGCGCTTTACGTATGCGCGTGAATGGCTGGATTGGGAGCATGCAATCCCCGTTTCGCGATCCCTGCCGCTTGTGGACCGGGCTTTTACCGGACTGCCGGTGCGGGCGGTGTTCGACAATCTGCTTCCCGATGATGAGCGCATCCGCGCCCGGATTGCCGCCCGGGTCAGGGCAGAGGGCATAGATGCATTCTCGATGCTGGCTGCCATTGGCCGCGATTGCGTGGGAGCGCTTCAGTTTCTTCCCGAAGGTGAGCCGCCCGCACCGCCCGGCCCGCCGGAGGGCGAGCTTTTGGGTGAAGCCGCAATTATTGAACGCATCCGCTCCTTGAGCATCGCGCCGCTTGGCATGCGCGGTGGAGATGACGGGTTCCGTATATCATTGGCGGGCGCGCAGGATAAAACGGCACTTCTGCGTCATGATGGCCAGTGGCTGGAGCCATCGGGCACCACGCCCACCACTCACATTCTCAAGCCTCAGATCGGAAGGGTTCAAACCAGCCAAGGCCAGGTGGACATGGGTGACAGCGTCCAGAACGAGCATTTCTGCATGGAGCTGTGCCGCGCCCTCGGGCTTGCCGTGGCGCACACCGAGATCTTCAAGCTTGAAGACGATCTTCTCGTCCTTGGCATTGAGCGATTTGACCGCCGACTGGACAGCAAGGGACGTCTATTGCGGCTGCCTCAGGAAGACATGTGCCAGGCGCTTGGTGTCCCTCCGACCGGCAAATACGAAAGTGATGGCGGGCCGGGTATTGGCGATTGCCTCGACCTCCTGAAATCAGGCGACGCGCCTGATGACGACCGGCGTGCTTTCATGAAGGCTCAAATCATCTTCTGGATGATCGGCGCGACGGATGGCCACGCGAAGAATTTCTCACTGTCTCTGGAGCCGCAAGGGCGCTTCAGGCTGACGCCGCTCTACGACATTCTGTCGACCCAGTGGCAGCATGATCGTGGCCAGATTTCCAGTACTGCATTCCGGCTTGCAATGGCTATCGGTGACAAGCGCCGGTACAGGGTCAATGCGATCGCGCCGCGTCATTTCGAGCAGACCGCCAAGCGTGCGGGTTACCCGATTGCTGCGCTGCATGAGGTGATGGCGGAAATCCTCGAACGGCTTCCCAAAGCTATCGGGGCCGTTCAGGAGGCTATTGATCCAAACGTGCCTGCTGCGATGGTTGAAGCGATTACGAAAGCGGCGGAGCGTCGGGCTGCTGAAATCGAAGCCTATCTCAATTACTGAGCGGCATTTACTGCCAATCGCTGGCGGCAAATGGCAGCGGGATCGCGCCACGCCCTTACCGTCCAGCTAACCCACTTCCGGCATTTCGCTTGCCAAGGCGCACGCATCGGCGGAACGTTGAGGCCATGGATCGGGCAGGGACGCCATACCGCGCCGCAACGCGCGGCAGACAGCGCATTTATTACAGCGCAGACAAAGGCTTGTGCTGTCATGAGTGACGATATCGCGCGCGATATCTTCTTCGCGAATCATCCCGATCCGATGCTCGTCTACGAGATCGCGACGCGGCGCATCCTCCTGACCAACAATGCCTTCAAGGTGCGCTACGGATTTTCCGGCGACGAGCTGCAAACCCTGAGGCTGGACGATATCCGGCCCCCCGAAGAGTTGGCGCGGCTTGAAAGCAATGTGGCCGCCGTCACCGAAGGGCTCGACCGGGCCGGGGTCTGGCGTCACCGGCTGAAATCGGGCGAGATCATCTTTGTCGATATCACCTCCCACACCCTGACCTATGAGGGCAAGGCGTGTGAGCTGGTGGTGGCGCGCGATGTGACTGCGGCAGTGAAAGCCGAGCGCGAACGCGAGAAGGCCTTGAAGCGTGAAGCAAAACTGCGCAACCGGGCCGAGGCGGCGGCCTATCATTTCCAGTCTTTGTTCGAGGCGGCGCCCGGCAAGTTTCTGGTCCTCACCCCGGACACTTATGAGATCGTCGCCATCAGCGACCAGTATCTCGAAGCGACGATGCGCAAGCGCTCCGAGATCGCCGGCAAGCCGCTATTCGATATGTTTCCTGACAATCCTGATGACCCGTCTGCTGACGGGGTGGCGGTCATCACGGCGGCGCTGGAGCGGCTGAAGGAAACGGGCCTGCCCGAAATGCTGCCGCTGGTGCGCTATGCTGTTGAGCGGCCCGAGGCCGAGGGCGGCGGGTTTGAGGAACGCTGGTGGACCAGCCTGTTTACCGCCGTGAAGGGGCCGGACGGGTCCGTCAGCTATATCATCTGCCGCTCGGAAGACGTGACCGAGTTTGTCGATGCGTCCGATGGCAAGCTCAGCCTGCCATCTGCCACGGGTGCCGCATTGCCCGATACCGAGCTGATGGTGCATGCGCGCGAACTGCGTGAGGCAACGCTCCGGCTCAACGAGCGTGAGGCGAGCATCCGCACCGCTGAGCGTCTGCTGGCCCTTGGCCGGTGGCGGTTCAACCTGCAGACCCAGAAGCTCGACTGGTCAGACGACACCTTCCGCATGTACGGGCTCGAACCCGATGGGCGTGAACCGGATTACGCGCTGTATGTGAGCCTGGTGCATCCAGACGACCGGGCCAAGATGGAGCGCGAGTTTGCCGACTTCATTGCGTCAGGCGCGCGCAGCTATGAGTTCTGGCATCGCATAGTGCGCCCCGACGGGCGCGTGATCACGGTGCGCGGCGTTGCCGAGCGGGCTATGACGCCTGAGGGTGAAGTCACCACCGGCTTTGTCCAGGACATTAGCGGCCAGCTGGAAACCGATGCCCGGCTGAACGAAGCCCATGCCCAGCTGAATGTCGCGAGCCGCGCTGCCCGGATCGGCTACTGGCGATATGATCTCGGCAAGGACGTCGTGCACTGGTCGGAAGAGACGGCAGCCATTCATGACCTGCGGGGGCCGCGCGACGTCTCGCTGGACGAGGCGATCGGGTATTACATGCCCGACGATATTCCCCGCATCGAGGCGTGCGTTGCGAAATGCATGGAGGAAGGCCAGCCCTATGACGAGATGTTCCGTCTGCGTACGGCAACGGGGCGCATCGTCCACACGCGCTCGATCGGCGAGCCGCAGCGCGATGCGCAGGGCAATATCATTGCCATTCACGGCGCGTTTCAGGACATCAGTGAGCTGATAGCGGCCCGCCAGCGCGGCGAGGAGCTGGCCGAACGCCTGCAGCGCACGCTCAACACTATGAGCGACGGGTTTTACCTGCTGGACAGGGATTTGCGCTTTGCCTTCGTCAACGAGGAGGCGGAGCGCATCTTGCGCCTGTCGCGCGGCGACGTCCTTGGACAAAGTGTATGGGACGTGTTCCCGCCGCGCGCGCGCCCCATGCTGGAGCCGATCTACAGCCGCGCCCTGACGACCGGGGATAAGACCGACACGGTGTTCTGGTCCGAGCTCTATCAGGCCTGGTTCCACCTGCAGGTGCATCCGGGCCCTGAGGGCATCGCGGTATATTTTCAGGACATCACCAAGGAGAAGGAGGCTGACCAGCAGCTGGACCTTCTCGAGGCGGCCGTCGCGCGGGCCAACGACGTGATCATCATCGCCAACAGCACGGTTACCGAGAACGGGCCGGGCATCGTCTATGTCAATGACGCGTTCGAGCGCGAGTTCGGCTACACGCGTGAGGAGGTCATCGGCCAGTCCACCCGGATACTGCGGGGGCCGGACACCTCGCAGGAGACGCTGTCGGAAGTTTTCGAGGCGTTCCGCGAGGTCCGGCCGCTGCGCACCGAAATCTTGCACTACACCAAGGCGGGCGAGCCGCGCTGGATGGATGTGGACATGGTGCCCATCATGAACGCGCAGGGCGAACACACGCACTGGCTGGGCGTTCAGCGCGACATCACCGAGCGCAAGGCGGCCGAACAGGCCTTGCGCATTGCCCGTGACGAGGCGGAAGAAGCCAACCGGCTGAAATCGGAATTCCTGGCTAATATGAGCCATGAGATCCGCACGCCCCTCAATGGCGTGCTGGGGATGTCGCAATTGCTGGCGCGCACCCAGCTGGATGAACGCCAGCAGAAAATGATTGCGACGGTGCAATCCTCCGGCCGCGCGCTTCTGTCGATCATCAACGACATTCTGGATATCTCGAAGATCGAAGCCGGGCTGATGACGCTTGATCCCGAACCGGCGCCACTGGCGGGTATCTGCGATCAGGCGCTGGCCGCCGTCACCGCCACGGCGCAGGAAAAGGGGCTGGATCTTTCCGTCTCGATCGCGCCGGACCTGCCGGAGACGATCGAGGTCGATCATCGCAGGCTCGGTCAGGTGCTGATCAATCTTCTGGGCAATGCGGTTAAGTTCACCGAGGCCGGATCGGTCAGGCTGGTCGTGTCCGCGCTGGACGCGGCGCACATGCGCTTTGAGGTCATCGATACAGGGCCCGGCATCACGCCTGCCCAGCGCGCCATCATCTTTGACCGGTTCCGCCAGCTGGATGCGTCCTTCTCGCGTGCGCATGAAGGGGCGGGGCTGGGGCTGGCGCTGAGCCGCGAATTTGCCGAGCTGATGGGCGGCGAGATCAGTGTGGAGAGCGAGCCCGGCGAGGGGGCATGCTTCCGCCTTGACCTGCCGTTGATGGCGCGGCGCAGCGGCGTGCCGGACACGGCCGGACGGGCAAAGCGCAAGCGGTGGCGGGCGCCGCGGGCCGCGCGGATTCTCCTTGCCGAAGACAATGCCACCAACCGGGAGACGCTGGTCATGTTCCTGCAGGAGCTGGGCCTGCAGGAACCGGTCTGTGCAGCCAATGGCGAGGAGGCGCTGGAGGCTGCCCGCGCCCAGGATTTCGCGCTGGTGATCATGGATATTTCCATGCCCGTCCTGTCCGGCCTTGATGCCATCGCCGCGATCCGCTCCGGCAAGGACTGCCGGGCCCGTGTGCCGATACTTGCGCTGACCGCCCACGCCTCTTCGGAGGACCGTGAGCAATGTCTGAAAGCGGGCGCTAACGAATATCTTGCGAAACCTGTTGATCTTGATGCGCTGGCAAGCGCACTGTCACGATTGTTGAACGTTAAAGCCGGAGGTTGAAGGCGGGTTCAGGGGAGACGACATGGCCAGCAAGGCGTCTGTAGCGGTTGCAATAATCGATGACGATCCGGTGGAGACCGACATCCTCTCCATCCTGATGAGCGAGGTGTTTGACGAGGTCAATGTCGCCTCGTTTTCCACCATCAATGCCTTCCTGGACAGTGCGCGGGAAGACCGCTTCGATCTGGTCTTCCTCGACCGGCGTCTGCCGCCTTATGCCAGTTTTGACGAGACCCTGCCGCTGGTCGCGCCCGCCGCAGGCGATGCCGCCATATTGCTGATCACGGCCCACACTTTCGAGAAGGTGGACCTGACGCGCTATGCGCGCGTGGCCGGGCCCTTCGCCAAGCTGGACCTGATGACGCCGGAAGACCTCAAAGTCCTGATCGACCGTCATATGTGAGCGGCAAGGTCGTATCTTGACGGCGCGCGCGGCGCAGCACAGCCTCCTTTATGTTGTCAGCAACGAGAAAGGAGGTGATCCGATGATCAGTGGAATGGTTGGAGTGTCCGTTAAAGGGGTGCCTGGCTGCCGATCACCGGAGCAGCCTTCGGTGAGGGACTACGGCACCGAATAAGCTGTCCATGACATATCTGGATAGTAGCCTTCAACGGCTTCACATTCTGCGCGGGCCGCACCCCCACCGGTGACACCGGAAAAAGGGTGCGGCCCGTTTGTATTCTGTACTCTCATTTGTGGACGATAGCGATGCCAACGCCCTTTCTGATCCGTGCCGCTGACGCCCTTGCGCGCAAGGATGCGCGCTTCATCGAGACGACATGGTTCATGCCGGGCGCGGGGCAGTCGGGCCGGGACGCGTATACGCAAAAACACATTGCCGGCGCCGTCTTCTTTGATCTCGATGAGGTCGCTGACAGGACCAGCACCTTGCCGCACATGGCACCGGGCAGTGCCACCCTGTCGCGCTGGATGGCGCAGGCCGGGCTCGAGCCGGGCCGGCAATTGATCGTCTATGCACAGAACGGGAATTTCTCCGCCGCGCGCGTCTGGTGGACGCTGCGCCGGTTCGGCCTGTCGCCGCTCATCCTTGATGGCGGGATGGCCGCATGGGAGGCGGCAGGCGGCGCGGTGGAAGCGGGCGCGCCGAAGCTGAACGGGAAAGCACACGGGCCCGACCTGCACCTCATCAATGATGATGCGATGCGGTGGAATGACGTGCTGCACCATATCGAAGCGGGCGATGCGCTGATCGTCGATGCCCGCCCGCCAGGCCGGTTTGCGGGCACCGATCCTGAACCGCGCGCCGGGCTTAAATCCGGGCACATGCCGGGCGCGGTCAACCTGCCCGCAGGCAGGCTTCTCGACGGTGAGGGGCGCTTCGTGCAGGACGAGGCGCTGGAGGCGCTGCTGCCGACGCAGGACAGGCGCAAGCGCATCATCTGCACGTGCGGGTCCGGCGTGACGGCAGCAACGCTGCATGCGGGCTTCACCGCGGCCGGTTTCAAGGATGTCTGGCTCTATGACGGGTCATGGACCGAATGGGCTAGCCGGGGTGATCTGCCGATTGTGACCGGCTGAACGGTGTTCACTTCCTCTCTCGACACGATTTGAAACCGCGCTAGCTTGCGGCGCAACACATCATCTTCAGGGGAGGGCTTCATGGCCGGTCTGGAAATTCTGAACGGGCGCCTGAGCGTGCCGGTCATCGGTGCACCGCTTTTCATCATCTCGCACCCGGACCTCGTTATCGCCCAGTGCAAGGCAGGCGTGGTCGGGTCCTTCCCGGCGCTCAATGCCCGCCCGCAGAGCCAGCTCGATGAGTGGCTGGACCAGATCACCTCAGAGCTCGACAGCTATAACCGCGCCAACCCGGATAAGCCTGCTGCACCCTTTGCCGTGAACCAGATCGTTCACCGCTCCAATGAGCGGCTGGAGGCCGATCTGGAAACCTGCGCCAAGTACAAGGTGCCGCTGGTGATCACCTCGCTTGGTGCGCGCGAGGAGCTCAATCAGGCTGTCCACTCATGGGGCGGCAAGACGCTGCACGACATCATCAATGTGCGCTTCGCCCACAAGGCGCTGGAAAAGGGCGCAGACGGCCTCATCGCCG
>CAZCEG010000028.1:13012-13745 GCA_964497275.1 uncultured Oceanicaulis sp. | reverse complement strand
CTGCAAGATTCCCGGCTCCCTCCCGCTCGTCATTCCGGACAGCCCGTCAGGGCTTATCCGGAACCCAGTATTTCCTGACGTTCCGCACATCAGTGCGGCGGCTTCTTATGGTGAGGTGGCTCGGGCGGCGTTCTGCCTGACGGTGCGAGAATCCGTCCGAGAACCAAACACCTAAGAACTCATATGTATATGTCCATACTTAGGTTCACACTTAACGGGGTAATCGTATTCCACACCGTTGTGGAGGCGTTTTTCGATTTTCGCTACCGGGTATATACGCAACAAGCCCTCCCCATCTATCTGGTCAACAAATACACTAAACAGATTCCACATCTCTCCTTCTTTTGGATGAACTTCTATTAAATAATAACTCCAGAAAACCTCACCCAACACCCGATCTACTACAGGGATGCTGTGCTCAGACACCATCTTCACATTGCGCTCGATAAACACGTCCGCGCGATCGTGTAGGTAAGATATCCTTTGGATATTCGGTTCAGACAAGGCTTCGATCCTTTGACGATCCAAAAGGCTAGGAAGACGTAATCTACTCGCCGATGTTGGAGAAGAACTCTCCCCGATGCTAGCCTGCTGAAAACGCAAAGGGAGGTTGACCCCATGAAACTCACACGCAGAGCCGCAACCCTTGGGCTGGCCGCTGGCACAGGCGCGCTGGCCACGGGTGCAGCGTTCGCGCGCGCGCAATCCGGCCAGTGGAGCAACGCGCCCGATC
>CAZCEG010000028.1:8994-13002 GCA_964497275.1 uncultured Oceanicaulis sp. | reverse complement strand
CCCTTCCCGGTGCAGGAAATCTACCCCGCCTTGCTGGACGGCACCCTCTATGTGGCCGGCGGATTCGCCACCGGCATTTCGGAACGCCCGCTCGATATTTCAGACAGGGTGCTGGCCCTCACCCCCGGCGTGGATGAAAGCTGGCGCGAGTTGCCGCGCCTGCCGGTTCCCACCCATCACCCCCAATGCGTCGGCCTTGACGGCACGCTCTACGCCATTGGCGGCTATACGCTGGAAAATGGCGGACCGTGGTCCAACACCGCCCGCGTCTGGACGCTGCGGCCCGGCACGGACCAAAGCTGGCAGGAGGGCCCTGCCCTGCCCGGCCCGTGGTCAGAGAACGTGGCGGTGGCGCTGGATGGCCGCATCCATGTAATGACAGGGCGGCGGCCTTCGGGCGCCGAGAACGCCGAATGGAACCACCAGTCGGACGTGAACGCGCATCTGGTGCTGGACCCGGCATCCGGCACGTGGAGCGCGCTTGCCCCTGCGCCAACCGCGCGCAATTCGGCCGCTGCGGCGATCCTCAATGGCAAGATCCATGTCGTCGGTGGGCGCACGGTGTCGGGCGGCAACAATCCCGCCCACGAAATCTTCAATCCTGCGAATAATAGCTGGCGGCGCGCCACGCCTTTGCCCCAGCCCCGCAACGGCCCGCGTGGCTCCGGCGGCCTCGCAGCGGCCAGCGTTGGCGATACGCTCTATGTCTTTGGCGGCGAGTGGTTTGAACAGGGCGGCGGCGTCTATGACGAGGTCTGGGCGTGGAGCGAATCCACAGACGAATGGACCGTGGTGAGCCATATGCCCACCCCGCGCCATGGCCTCGGCGCCCACGCCATTGACGGGGCCATCTACACGATTGGCGGAGCCGCCCAGCGCGGCGCCGTGGATACCAGCGCCGCGGTGGAGGTGTTCAGGCCGTAACCTAGGATGCTGCAGGCGGGGCCGCGGGCGCAGACGGCGCCGCCTGAGCGCTGCGCTGCATGAAGGAATCGCGCAGGCGGCGGGCCTGCTCGATATTCTTCTGCCTTGCGCGGCTGCCGATCAGGAAGCAGTCAATGATCTGCCAGAGGCCAAAACCACCCAGCGTGATCAGTTTCAGGATGCCGGCAATGACATCGCCGACCAGAAAGCGGTCAATCCCGAGAAAGCCCAGCCAGATATTGAAGCCGTAAAGCAGGACCGGGTTCTTCTCCGATGCCTGAAAGGCCGAGATGAAGCCGGGCCGGCTCGCCTCCGGCAACGAGCCGACAATGGCATAAAGTTCGGAAGAGTAGCTGTGGCGATTCATGGACGTCCCCGCTCAATTGAGTTGAGCGGGGACCATGGCGCTGTCTGCCAGCCGCTGTAAAGCGCGTTAACGCGCCGGCCCCTAGAATGGAATGTCATCATCCAGTGTGTCGGAGGCGAAGCTCTCGCGCGGGCGGTCATTGCTGCCGGAGGAGCGATCCTCCATGCGGTCGTAATTGCCACCGCCGCCGCCATCACCCTTGCCGTCCAGCATGGTCAGCTCGCCGCGATATTTCTGCAGCACGATCTCGGTGGTGTAGCGGTCCTGCCCGTTCTGGTCGGTCCATTTGCGGGTCTGGAGCGAGCCCTCAATATACACCTTGGCGCCCTTCTTCAGGTAGTTCTCCGCCACCTTGGCGAGGTTCTCGTTGAAGATGACCACGTTGTGCCATTCGGTCTTCTCGCGGCGCTCGCCCGACTGACGGTCACGCCATGTCTCGGACGTGGCGACGGGAAACTTCGCCATACGGTCGCCAGACGGCATGGCCTTGACCTCCGGGTCGGCGCCCAGATTGCCGATGATGATTACCTTGTTGACGCTGCCTGCCATGTCCAGCCCTTCTCGCTACTTGCGCTTTTATGTAAAATGTTCACATATTGTTCCGCCCGTCAACGGGCGAGTCGGCTGCTATCTCACTCCATCGGAGCGGGGGTGTCCATGCGGCCGGTGCGGACAGGACTGAACATATTTGCATGTGGGCAGGCTGTGACGGTGGCAGCAGGCCTGCTCGCGGTTTACTTAAGCCCCCACACCCGACCGGCGGGCCACATGACAAGCAGGATTGCCCACTCCCCATGGCCGACCCTTTGAAACATATTTCGGTGCGCGGCGCGCGCGAGCATAATTTGAAAGACGTGTCGGTGGATCTGCCGCGCGACAAGCTGATCGTGTTCACCGGCCTTTCCGGTTCCGGCAAGTCCTCGCTTGCGTTCGATACGATCTACGCGGAGGGCCAGCGGCGCTATGTGGAGAGCCTTTCGGCCTATGCCCGCCAGTTCCTGGAGCTGATGAGCAAGCCGGATGTGGACTCCATTGAAGGCCTCTCGCCCGCGATCTCCATCGAGCAGAAAACCACCTCCAAGAACCCGCGCTCGACGGTGGGCACCGTTACCGAGATCTATGACTATATGCGCCTTTTGTGGGCGCGCGTCGGCATCCCCTACTCGCCCGCCACCGGCCTTCCCATCACCTCGCAGACCGTCTCGCAGATGGTCGACCGGCTGATGGGGCTGGAGGATGGCGCGCGGCTTTACCTGCTCGCGCCCATCGTGCGCGGTCGCAAGGGCGAATACCGCAAGGAGTTCGCCGAGCTGATGAAGCAGGGTTTCCAGCGGGTGAAGGTGGACGGCACCTATTACACGCTGGAAGAGGCGCCTGAGCTCGACAAGAAGTTCAAGCACGATATCGACGTGGTGGTGGACAGGGTGGCGATCCGCGAGGGGCTGGAACAGCGCCTTGCCGACAGTCTTGAGACGGCGCTGCGCCTCGCTGACGGGCTTGCCATAGCCGAATTTGCCGACAGGACGGACGAGAGGGGCGCGCCGGAGCGCATCATCTTCTCTGAGAAGTTCGCCTGCCCGGAGACCGGCTTCACGATCGAGGAGATCGAGCCGCGCCTGTTCTCCTTCAACAATCCGTTCGGGGCCTGCCCTGCCTGTGATGGTCTCGGGGTCAGCCTGAAGTTTGACGAGGCGATGATCATCCCGGACCGGGACAAGAGCCTTTATGATGGCGCGGTCGCGCCGTGGAGCCGGGCCACCTCCAAGCTCTACCAGCAGACCCTGCAGGCGCTCGCCGACCATTACGGCGCCAGCATGCACAAGCCCTGGCGCACCCTGCCGGAGAAGTTCCAGAAGACCGTGCTTTACGGCACGGCCGACAAGATCAAGTTCACCTATGAGGACGGCCTGCGCCAGTTCTCCACCACCAAGACGTTTGAAGGGGTGATCCCCAATCTGGAACGGCGCTGGCGGGAGACGGATTCTGCCTGGGTGCGCGAGGAGCTGGGCCGCTTCCAGTCAAACCAGCCTTGCGAGACCTGCCACGGCAAGCGCCTGAAGCCGGAAGCCCTTGCGGTGAAGATTGGCGGCTATGACATCTCGCAGGCCGGTGAGCACTCCATCCGCGAGGCACTGGAATGGTTCTCCGATATCGAGGAGCGCCTGACCGACAAGGAGCAGGAGATTGCCCGGCGTATCCTGAAAGAGATACGCGACCGGCTGCGCTTCCTCGTCGATGTGGGCCTCGATTATCTCTCCTTGAGCCGGGCCTCGGGCACGCTGTCAGGCGGGGAGAGCCAGCGCATCCGCCTTGCCAGCCAGATCGGGTCGGGCCTGACGGGCGTGCTCTACGTGCTTGATGAACCCTCCATCGGCCTGCATCAGCGCGACAATACCCGCCTTCTGGAAAGCCTGCGGGGCCTGCGCGATCTCGGCAATAGCGTGATCGTGGTGGAGCATGACGAGGAAGCCATCGAGACGGCCGACTATGTGGTCGATCTGGGCCCTGCGGCGGGCGTGCATGGCGGGGAGATCGTCGCGCAGGGGCGCCCCGAAGACATCCGCGCCAACCCGAAAAGCCTGACCGGCCAGTATCTCGCCGGCACACGCATGATCGAGGTGCCGGAAAAGCGGCGCAAGATCGACAAGAAGCGCATGCTGACCATCACGGGCGCGACGGGCAATAACCTCAAGGACGTGTCGGCGGAGTTTCCGCTC
>CAZCEG010000028.1:0-8984 GCA_964497275.1 uncultured Oceanicaulis sp. | reverse complement strand
GGCGGCGGCGCGGCGGCTGAACGGGGCGAGCGACGTGCCCGCCCCGCACGAAAGCCTTGAGGGGCTGGAGCTGCTCGACAAGATCATCGATATCGACCAGTCGCCCATCGGGCGCACCCCGCGCTCCAACCCTGCGACCTATACCGGCGCGTTCACGCCCATTCGCGACTGGTTTGCCGGCCTGCCGGAATCGAAGGCGCGCGGCTACAAGCCGGGCCGCTTCTCCTTCAACGTCAAAGGCGGGCGCTGCGAGGCGTGTCAGGGCGATGGCGTGGTGAAGATCGAGATGCACTTCCTGCCCGATGTCTATGTCACCTGCGATGTCTGCCATGGCGCGCGCTTCAACCGCGAGACGCTGGAAGTGACCTTCAAGGGCAAATCCATCGCGCAGGTGCTCGACATGACGGTGGAGGAGGCTGCCGACTTCTTCCAGGCCGTGCCGTCCGTGCGCGACAAGATGGAAACCTTGAAACGCGTTGGCCTCGGCTATGTGAAGGTCGGCCAGCCCGCCACCCAGCTATCGGGCGGCGAGGCGCAGCGGGTGAAGCTCTCCAAGGAGCTCTCCAAACGCGCCACGGGCCGCACGCTGTACATTCTTGATGAGCCGACCACGGGGCTTCACTTCGAGGATGTGAAGAAGCTCCTGGAAGTGCTCCTTGAGCTCGTCGATCAGGGCAATTCGGTCATCGTGATCGAGCACAATCTTGATGTCATCAAGACGGCAGACTGGATCATCGATCTCGGCCCCGAGGGCGGCGATGGCGGCGGCAGAATCGTCGCTGCCGGCACGCCCGAACACGTGGCAGGCGTGGAAGCGAGCTGGACCGGACGCTATCTCAAGCCCGTGCTGGAGCGCGACATGGCTCGCCAGAAAGCGTTGAAGAAGGCGGGCTAGGCCGAGCTGCTGTCCGTCGTCGGCAAGGCTCGGCGCGCATCCATCTCTTCCTGCTCGAGCGCGTTGAGGGCAGCGTGGGCGGCAACCCCGCGCGTCACCAGCAGTCCAAATCCCGCACCCAGCCAGGCGGTCAGCAACACGAAGATCGGCATGGCATGCAGCGGCTTCTGCGTGGCAAACCAGTTCATCCACGGCGTCATGGACCCCTGCGTGGTCATCATGGCGATGTCTGCGTCGTATCCAGACACCACGGCCATCAGGCCGGGAAGCCCGTAGGCCAGCAGCCATGACATGACAAAGCCAACGCCAGCGGCCAGTCCGAGCCGGAACCAGAACGGATCAGTAGCATTGAAATGGCCCATCGGGCTGAAGGCCTTGCGCCGTACGGCCAGCATGACGCTGGCATTGATGCGGGGTACGACAAACACGGCTACGGCGGCTGCCAACGCCGCCAGCAATGCGGCTCCGGCCTGGCTGGCGCGACCGCCATCCTCCACCAGAACCCTAAACAGCGTGATCGGCATCATCATGCAGAAGGTAACTATCGCGGCAACGACGAACCAGAAAATGAACACGCCGAGAATGCGCAGCTCGTCCTTGCCAAGGCGATAGGGGATCCTGCCCGCCGCCTCGTCCGTTGCCAGAAAGCGAGCCCAGGCGGCTTCCGAGCAGAACCAGAAGACGCCAACACTGGCAAAGGCCGCCAGCACCCCCACCATCTGCAGCGGTGAAATCGACGTAAAGGCGACTGGAGTACCGGGGCCAGCCCATGCGCCGCTCATGACGATGATGATTGCGGGCAGCCCGACTAGAAGCACCGCATCTACCGCCCAGATACGCAGCGCGTCGCGCGGACGCTCGCGTACCCGGCTGACACCGTATCCGAGCGCTTTCCAGAAGCTGAAAGCCATCCAGAACACCTCCCCTTGATCAGCCTTCAGGGTGAGCGGATTGGCTTCAGGGCGCAACCCGAAATTGGGCTGCCATGTTCGAAAACCCCAGGGAGGTCTATCCCTGCCCCTTCTTTCGCCGCATCACAACAAACACGATAGCGCTCAGCACCAGGAACAGGCCCGGCTGGACCAGAAGGTGCGGGCCTACCTCGGTGGCTTCTGCCCCGGCCAGGCCGGTGGCGCGGGTCAGCACTTCGCCAAAGAGGTCTGCCGGCGCGCGGTCCGGCTCGCTGGCCTGCATGATGGAGAGCGGCATGAGCGTGGCGGTGGCATTGAACGTGCCATGAGCCGCCATCGGACCCCAGATCGAGCGCTCTGCATAGGCATAGAGCGCAAAGAACAGGCCTGTTGCCGTGATGCCAAACACCGCGAGCGCGCCGAACGCCATGCCCGATGACAGGACATGGATATGGAAAGCGCCGAAGAAAATGCTGGAAACGATGATGGCCGCCACCGCGCCCCAGCGGGCATTGAGCGTGCTCATCAGCCAGCCGCGGAAGATCACCTCCTCCGCCCCGCCCTGTATCAGGAAGGTCAGCAGCGCAAACGCGGCAAAACCGAGGAAGGCCGTGCCGAGGAGAACCGACCAGTTCGCATCATCCGGCACCTCGAAGCTGCGCATGGATTCGGGCACCATGTCAGGCGCAATCGCCGACAGGGCGGCCATCACCGCGCCCAGCAGAAGCACCAGACCCACGCCAATAGCCAGCCCGCGCAGGTAACGGCCAAGCCAGCCACGCATGACAAACCCGGCAGAGGCAAAGCTGCGCCGCTCGAACGCCTTGACCCAGACCAGCACCAGCAGCGCCCACAAGGCAAATTGCATGAGGATGCCTGGCAGCAGGATGTCTCCCGGCAGCGCTGGCTCAGCGCCCTCCGCTGCCGCTTCTGCGGCCGCCTCCAGGCCTGCAGGGTCGGCAACCAGCGCCCCGATCGTCAGCACCAGCATGGGGATTGCCGAAATCAGATAGGTAACGATCAGGATGGGCAGTGTGGCCCAGCCAAAGGTGCGCCGCGATCCCGGCTCCCACGGCGCGTAAAGCGCGGGCCAGCCGGGCGCTACCGGCCCTTGTGCGTCGTCGGTATGGATGGGTGTGTCCGTCATATCTCAGCCCTCGCTGGGTGCAGTACCGACAGAGCCTGCCGGTGCGGAAATGTCGATTTCGGTCTCGCCAAGGCCCCCGTCGTGGCGGACGGCAGCATAGGCACCCACGCCATGCCACAGCCCATCGATCAGGATCTGGAAGAGGAGCTGGGCCAGAGCGATGACACCGAGCGCGATCAGCACGCCGGGATTGCCCATGGCATCGCGCAGAAGCTGCATCACGGCCTCGGGCTCCGGCTCGACGCCCGCCTGAAGGTCGTTGAAAAGGGGCATGAAGGCACCCATGGCCCCGCCCAGCACGGCAATCTGCTGGATGATGGACACCGCCATGGAGCCCGCCAGTATGATCAGGATGAGAACGAGATAGGTGAGCACCATCCAGCCGGTAATGCCCTTCGTTGCGGCGAAGGAATGGAACAAGCGGAAACCG
Organism: uncultured Oceanicaulis sp.; assembly: GCA_964497275.1. Lineage (GTDB taxonomy): Bacteria > Pseudomonadota > Alphaproteobacteria > Caulobacterales > Maricaulaceae > Glycocaulis. The sequence continues at coordinate 5,601 of CAZCEG010000028.1, read as the reverse complement.
CGCTGGCGCACCGACAGCGCCGGAGCCGCCGCAAAGCGCACCATGATGATGATGGCGGCTGCAACAAGCGCGACCACCGCCACAAACCAGATGAGACCATTGAGCAGTCCAGCCCACACCGCGCCTTCAGCGGCCGCATTCACGCCCATGGTAAGCGCCACAACGAGCGCAATTGCCGCGAAGACGACCGCATATCCGGCAATGGCCAGCAGGATGAAGCAGATATTGACGAGGAGCAGACGCCCTTCATCCGCGCCGATGCGGAAGGGAATGCCCCCTGCCACCTCATTGCGCGTCAACAGGCGCATCCATGCGCCCTGTGCCATCAGCGAGACCAATATGCCAAAAATGGCGATGAACGGCATGAGGACCAGCAGGGATCCGATGGCACCGAATATCTGGTCCGGCGAGGGGTCGTCCGTCGTGGCGGCAAGCTCCATCACGGCGAGCATGGCCGGAAAGCCAAGCCAGACCACCAGCCCGAACAGGACCGCATAGGCCAGAAGCTGCCACAGTGCGATCGAGAATGCGCCACCGGGATTTCGCCCGATACACCTGAAAAACCAGAAGGTTGCGGTGGTAAAATCGTATTTTGGTTCGGTGTGCGCGCTCATGAGTGTGTCCCTGCCCTGCAACAATTTGACAGGACGCTACCACACGCCACCCACGAACGTCTTGTGATAACCGGGCCGTCAGGCCGTTTGTGACGTAAATTTCATGTAGAGCGCGCCGTGCAGCCCCATGAGCGGCGCAAACACCAGTCCCGCCGTGCCGCCCACCAGCAGCGCCCGCAGGGCCGCCTCCAGCGCCAATGGCACATCACCGGCACCACTGGCCGGATTATAACCGGCAAGCGCCTCTGCGGCGAAGCAGAAGCCCACCAGCAGCGCTGTTCCGGGCAGGATGGCCGCCAGCCCCGTCAGAAGCGCACCAAGCCCGCGCCCCTGCAGGATCGGCCAGGTGGCGAGAAGCTGCACGGCCTGCCGGTGCAGGGTTGCCGGGATGGCGGGCAGAAGCCGGGAGATGAACCAGAAGGCAAAGCCGCTCCAGGCCGTGATCAGCACCAGTGCGATGACCCACTCGGCAGCGTTGAAGAGGGCGAAAATGTTCACAAAGCCTTCCGGCGGCTCGGTCAGGCCCGTGCGCTCGGCGCCCAGAATGGCGAGCGCGCCCAGCATGAAGGCCAGCATCACAAACGCCGTGCCCAGCACCGTGACGATCAGGATGACGCTAAGGAGCGCCACCAGCACCAGCCGGTGCAGATCGCGCGCGCCATTGGCGGTTAGGCCCTTCCAGTCGAGCCCCACGCTCGCCCGCCCGGTCAGTCCGGCTGCGATCACCCAGGCGTAAAAGCCGAGGACCGCCAGAAGGCTGACAGTCAGCAGCCCGGTGCCCGGCACGAGGGCGAGCACCAGCACCTCGACAGCAGCCATGGCGCCGCAAACCCCGGCGGCCAGCGCCACAGGCACCGGGTGATCACGAAGAAGAGCGAAGCCAGCGCCAAGCGCATCGGTGTGAAAGAGTTTCATGGATGCGGGACTTAGCCCGACACGCCCACCCTGCCAAGGATCACTCTGCCGCAGGGTGGCTCAGTCAAGGGTGAACCGCGCGCCCGTCTCGATGCCGGTCCGCCTCACTGGTACTCCACCGTCCATTCGCGGCTCATACCTCCATTGCTCGACGGCAAGAACACTAGCGCGGTCAAACATGGGGTCGTCAGGCACCGAAAACACGACCTCGACATTGTCCGGCACCCCCGCTTCGGTCACGTCAAAGCGCACAATCGTATACCCCTGCCGGCCCCGCATCAGCGCGGCCTCAGGGTATTCCGGCGCGAAAAATTCTCCAGCCGGGACCTCGTCGGCAGCATCTGCATCCCTGTCTCGCACCGGAAACACGCCTTGGCGGATCAGCAGGGCGGCAAACAGTGACTCTTCGAGATGCGCACGGGCCGTTCGCGCCTCCCCTTCAGTCAGCTCGACTTCGTTGGCCCATCGCCGAAGATGACCAACGGTAGCCGGATGCAGGCCAATCCCGGCGGCCGCACCGGCCGCGAATGCGGCGTATCGGTACTCCAGCCCACCCTGCCGCGCCTGTAGCCGCCGCTGCCCTTCCCGCATGAACTCCTGAACCAGTTCGGGCGCACGGCCTCTTTGAAATGCTTCTCGGCCAGTGCGCGCAGTGAAGCCGTCCGGACCAGCGTCCACGGCGATGATGTAGCGCGCCAGATATTGCAGATCGTCCGGCAGACCGCGCCCGGCAGCTAGCAGCGACTGCGCACGTTCGGCCGCAGGCTGCGCGTCTCCGGCCAGCAAGTGCGCCGATGCGGCAAGAGCCAACACGTTCAGGTCTGGCGCAACCACATAGACGGCATCCCACGCAGGCGCAGCAGCCGAATAGCGGCCCAGATCATAAAGTAGCTGCGCCCTGTTCTCCGCCAGCGCTGCCAGCGTTTCAGTATCGACCCGTTCTGCCACGCCAGCCTGATAGGCTTCCTCGGCATGGCGCACGGCGCCTGCGAGATCATCAGCCTCAATTGCTGCCATATAAGCGCGGTACGGCTCCATCACCGCCGGGGGAATGGCGTGGACGTGAGCGGCCAGGACAAGCGAGACAATCAGCGCAACGCCAAGCATTGAAAGTCCCTGGACAAGGTCAGCTGGCCACGTTGATGCGCATCGCAGGTCGACGCGACTTTGCGGCATCGTTGGCGACATCACTGCTCCTCTCCAGCGCGTGTTGGCTGATCGGCGCGGCAGATGCGGTGGTCGTCGCCATCAAGGTGCACGGTGACGCATGGATCAAGGACAAGCTGGGGATAGTGGAAGGCGCGGATTGCTCCATTACCCATTCGGCCAAACGTCTCATCGGAGACAACAGAAAACGCACCGTCGGGATACTCAAAAACAACTTGAGGCGGACGGCCCGGCTGTATGCGGGTGGTGCGGAAGGATGCCCCCGGATTGCGACGGAGTGTGTTGCGAAACAGCACAACGGCTGCGGGCGCATTGGAGTTTGCGGGAGGCGTAAGCGATATGCCCGGATGATCGACGTCCCGGCACCCCGACGGAGCGGCAAGATAGGACGAGCGACGTAGCCTGCGATCGAGTCCGCGATTCTGTCCCGGCTGGCCATGGTGGCTGTCAATGACTGCTGCAATCCGGGCGTCCATCATCGTTGACGGACAGACCTCACGGTGCCGATGAGCAACCCATAGCCAGTACCGCCCGCCATTGTAACTCGACTGCAGAAAGCTGCCGATGCCAGCAATAAATGCAAGCTGGTCGCCTGTCCGCATGAAGTGTCCGTCGCGCTCGAACTCTCGCTGCAAAAGCGCCCGCGCCTGTTCACCAGCGATAATGGCGTCTCCGGCAGCCCAGTTCTCCGCAATGATGTTCATGCATTCCGGGACCGGCAGATCAGGTGCGCAGGCCAAGCTGGCATCAGAGGACATCAGGGTAGCAGCAAGTATAGCCGACTGAATCATTGCAGTGAAAAATCGAAATGGGTCTGGACACCAACGCGGCGAACTGGCTGACCATCGATGGTCGCAGGGTCGTAGCGCCACTGCCGCACCGCTCTGGCTGCCTCCGCGCCGAATACGCTGTTGGGAAGCGAAAAAATCACTTCAATATTTTCGGTGCGACCGTCCGACGAAACATCAAACTGGACCATTGCCAACCCTTCCATTCCCTGCATTTGGGCTTGTTCAGGATAGGATGGTGTTGCTCTGCGACGCGGCACCGCGTCGACCGCAGTCACAATCCCTTCACCCCATGGCTCCGGTTGAGGGCGCTCGGGCATATCAAAGTCGAACAGGGGTGAGGCCAACGTACGATCAAACAAGTCCTGGCGCTGGCGATCTGTAAGGTTCCGGCGCATATAGTTCAGCCACGCGGACATTGCATGATGCTCGGGGTCGGCATCGCCAAGCGCCGCACTATAATCAGTCGAGAGCGTCAGAAAATAAGCGGCATCCACGCGGTTTCGTCTCAGGGCATGGGCGATTGCCGCCATCTTGGCGAGCAACATGTTCGTGGTATTCACTTCTGGGCCGATCTGTTCGGCGACCCGCAGCGCATCCTCGGCGGCGCGGCCAGCCTGACGAATACGTGACGATGACCATTCGGACATGGCGATAAGCGAATGGGCGACATAAACATTCTGGGTGGGCCCAAACGCGGAAGCATAATCGAGATAGGCTCTCGCTCGGGAGGCAACCCCTGATGAGTTCCCGGCCACGTGGTGAGCGAACGCCGCACTGAACAGCGCGTCGTCCATCAGCTCACGGTCAGCACCCGTCCGGCGAATGAGCACGATAGCGTCATCCCAGGCAGGACCAGCACGGGCAAAATCCTGCAAATCGAAATGAAGTTGAGCGCGATTGACGGCCAGCGCCGCCAGCGTTTCATCATCGATCCGGGCTCTGACGCCAGCCTGATACGCCTCTTCGGCGTGTGGCAAAGCACCCTGAAGGTCATCGGCCTCAATCGCGGCCATGTAAGCGCGGTAGGCCGTCATGACCTCCGCCGGGATGGCATTGGCCGCCTGTCCGGCAAGCCCGACGGCGCACGCCGCCACCAGAGTTAAAATCCAACGCTGCATGACCCCCACAACCCTGCAACTCCTGCCTGTAGCCTGTTTCGGTTCCGGCCCTGCGTCAACCACAATTCGATTGATGCGTTGCGACGCCAAGAGCATTTGAGCCTGGCGGCAGGCGGCGCTATATCCCCGCCATGACACAGACCTCACCCATACACATCATTGGCGGCGGCATGGCCGGTTCGGAAGCGGCCTGGCAGGCGGCCGAGGCTGGCGCGCGCGTGATCCTGCACGAGATGCGCCCGGTGCGCCGCACCGAGGCCCACCAGACAGATGGCCTCGCCGAGCTCGTGTGCTCCAACTCCTTCCGGTCGGACGATCACGAGACGAACGCGGTCGGCCTGCTGCACGAGGAAATGCGAAGGGCAAACTCGCTGGTCATGGCGATGGGAGATGCCAACCAGGTGCCCGCTGGCGGCGCGCTGGCGGTAGACCGCGAAGCGTTCTCCCGCGCGGTGACGGCAAGGCTGGAAGCCCATCCCAATATCGAGATCCGCCGCGAGGAGATCGCAGGGCTGCCGCCTGAAGACTGGGACAATGTGATCGTGGCGACCGGCCCCCTCACCTCGCCCGCGCTGGCTGAGGCGGTGCATGGCCTGACGGGTGAAGGCGAGCTTGCCTTCTTTGATGCCATCGCGCCGATCATATTTGCCGACAGCATCGATATGGGCGTGGCGTGGAAGCAGTCGCGCTATGACAAGGGCGAGACGGAGGAAGACCGCGCCGCCTATATCAACTGCCCGATGGACAGCGACCAGTATGTGGCCTTCGTGGAGGCGCTGCTGGCCGGTGACAAGACGGTGTTCCGGGACTGGGAGAAGGACACGCCCTATTTCGAGGCCTGCCTGCCGATCGAGGTGATGGCCGAGCGCGGGATCGAGACCTTGCGCCACGGGCCGATGAAGCCGCGCGGCCTCACCAATGCGCATAAACCCGACGAAAAGCCCTATGCCGTGGTCCAGCTGCGCCAAGACAATGCCCACGGCACGCTTTTCAACA
>CAZCEG010000027.1:7934-13852 GCA_964497275.1 uncultured Oceanicaulis sp. | reverse complement strand
CACGAGATAGTGCGGGCGCGCGCCCACTTCGCGTGGCATGAATGACCATTTCAGGCCCGTCGGGAAGCCCGCACCGCCGCGTCCGCGCAGGCCGGAGCCCTTCATCTCGTCGATGATCCAGTCACGGCCCTGCTGCAGGATTTCGCGCGTGCCATTCCACGAGCCACGGCGCTTTGCCCCCTCAAGGCGCCAGTCATGGCGGCCATAGAGATTGGTGAAAATCCGGTCCTTGTCCTGAAGAAGCATTATTCAACGTCCTTCTTGGCGGCGGGCTTTTTCGCAGCCGGTTTCTTCGCAGGCGCCTTTTTCGCGGCAGGCTTGGCAGCAGCCTTAGGCGCAGCCTTTTTGGCAGCAGGCTTCTTCACCGGGCCACCGGCCTCGTCAGCGTCGGCCGCCTTGCGGGCGGGCTTCGCCTTTTTGATCGCCTCAGGCTCGGCCGCCTGTGCTGCAGCCGCCTCGGCCTTGGCCGTGTTCGGCAGGGCCTTGATCGGCTTGGCGCGGCTACCATCGTAGAGCGCGGCATCGACCAGAACGGGCACTTCGGCCTCGAACGGCTCAGAGCATTTGCGCCCCGTGACCGGACCCATCTCGACCGGCTTGCCACTCGCCAGATGATCGAGGATCTGTTCGAGCGCCTCTGCGGTGAGGTCCTCGTAATAATAGTCGCCATCCTTGTTGGCGATCTGCACCATGGGCGCGTTGGAGCAGGCGCCCAGGCACTCCACCTCTTCCCATGAGAACTTGCCATCGGCGCTGACATTGCCGCGGCCCTTCTTGCCGATGCGCTTCTCGCACACGGCTTTGAGATCATCCGCCCCGCGCAGCCAGCACGGCGTCGTGCCGCACACCTGGATCAGGTGCTGGCCCACCGGCTCCAGATTGAACATGGTGTAGAAGGTCGCGACCTCGTAGACGCGGATATACGGCATCTCGCAGCGCGCAGCGATCTCGCGCAAGGCCGGTTCAGACACCCAGCCCTCCTGCTTCTGGGCAAGCCAGAGCAGCGGAATGACGGCAGAGGCCTTCCGGTCAGCAGGATATTTGTTCATCCAGAACGTGATTTTCTTCTCGCTTTCCTGTGAAAACGTGAAGCTTTCCGGCTGCTGCTCAGCGGTCGCAAGACGGCGCACGCTCATCCCGGCTACCCTTCCCTGATGAAGTCGACGCGCGCGATCACATCATCGCGCACAGTGTAAATGACAACGAGATCGACCGGCGCGGACTTGCCCCGGCCTTCCAGCCAGACCCGCTCATGATCGATCACGCGAGACCCGATGACCGCACGGTGCACGGCGATGGCCTCAAGCCCTTCGCTCCTGAACCGCTCGGCATAGCGCGCCCGGAATGCCTCCTGCCCCTTGAGGCTCAAGCCGCCCGGAAAATCATAGACTTCCACATCATCGGCAAAGCACGCGCAGAACGCGTCTAGATCTCGCGCATTGTACGCGGCGAGCTGGGCCTGCGCGACCAGCGCCGGACCTTTCGCAGCTTCAGCGATGGCGTGGGCAGCGAGCATTACCGGTCGATCTCCCCGAACACGATGTCGAGCGAGCCGAGAATGGCCGACACATCGGCCAGCATGTGGCCCTTGTTGAGGTGATCCATGGCGGCAAGGTGAGCAAAGCCGGGCGCGCGGATTTTCACGCGGTAGGGCTTGTTGCTGCCATCAGCAATCAGATAGACGCCGAACTCGCCCTTTGGCGCTTCCACGGCGGCATAGCAATGGCCTTCCGGCACGTGCACGCCTTCGGTGTAGAGCTTGAAGTGGTGGATGAGCGCTTCCATAGAGCGCTTCATTTCGGCCCGGCGCGGCGGTGCGAACTTGGTGTCTGTCGGCAGCACTTCGCCCTGATTTTCAGGCCTGGAGAGCCACTCGCAGCATTGCTGCATGATCTTGCAGGACTCGCGCATCTCCTCCATCCGGACGAGATAGCGGTCATAGCAATCGCCGTTCTTGCCGATGGCGATCTTGAAATCGAGCTCGTCATAGACCTCGTAGGGCTGCGCACGGCGCAAATCCCAGGCCATGCCGGACCCGCGCACCATCACGCCGGAAAAGCCCCATGCCAGCGCATCTTCCTTCGACACGACGCCAATATCGGCATTGCGCTGCTTGAATATGCGGTTGTCGGTCAGAAGCGCGTCGATATCGTCAAGCGCCTTGGGGAATTGCTCGCACCATGTCGCGATATCATCCACCAGCTCCTGCGGCAGGTCCTGATGGACGCCGCCGGGGCGGAAATAGTGCGCGTGCAGGCGAGCGCCCGAAGCCCGCTCATAGAAGATCATGAGCTTTTCGCGCTCTTCAAAGCCCCAGAGCGGCGGGGTCAGCGCACCAACATCCAACGCCTGCGTGGTGACGTTCAGGAGGTGATTGAGGATGCGGCCGATCTCGCAATAGAGCACGCGCACGTACTGGCCGCGCTTGGGCACAGGAATGCCTGCCAGCTTCTCGATGGCGAGACAGAAGGCATGCTCCTGGTTCATCGGCGCGACATAGTCGAGACGGTCGAAATAGCCTATGCCCTGCAGATAGGTCTTGTGCTCCAGCAGCTTCTCGGTGCCGCGATGCAACAAGCCGATATGCGGGTCTACGCGCTCGACCACCTCACCATCCAGCTCGAGCACCAGACGCAGCACGCCGTGGGCGGCCGGGTGAACGGGGCCGAAATTGATGGTGAAATTGCGGATATCCTGCTCAGCCATGGCTCAAGCCTTCCCTTCCGCTTTTTCATCGCCCGGCAGCACCAGCTTGGCGCCTTCCCAGGGCGAGAGGAAATCGAAGTCGCGGTATTCCTGAACGAGGTTCACCGGCTCATAGACCACGCGCTTTTGCGCCTCGTCATAGCGGGTCTCGACAAAGCCGGTCAGCGGGAAGTCCTTGCGCAGCGGGAAGCCCTCGAACCCGTAATCGGTGAGGATGCGGCGCAGGTCAGGGTGGCCGTCAAAGACAACGCCATACATGTCGAACGCCTCGCGCTCGAACCAGTTAGCGGCCGGATAGACCTCCACCACGCTGTCTACTCTGGTGTCCTCGGCTGCCGTCAGCATCACCCGGATGCGGGTATTATGATGCATGGAGAGCAGGTGATAGACGACATCGAAGCGGTCAGAGCGGGAAGGCCAGTCCACCGCGCAGATATCGATCAGCGTCGTGAACCGGCAGCTGGGATCATCGCGCAGGAAGGTCAGCACCTTGACCACCCGGTCGCGATGGATGTGCAAGGTCAGCTCGCCATGTGAAATCACATGCTCGCGCACGTCCTCGCTCAGCGCATCGGATATGTGCGCGGCGAGTTCGGAAAGGGTGTCTGGCTTGCTCAAGGGGTGGCTCGCAGGGCTTGAAACAGGGTGGATTAGCGTTCGATCGTGCCTTCCCGGCGGATCTTCTTCTGAAGCTGGAGTATGCCGTAGACCAGCGCCTCCGCGGTCGGGGGGCAGCCGGGCACATAGATGTCCACCGGCACGATCCGGTCACAGCCACGCACCACCGAGTAGGAATAGTGGTAATAGCCACCGCCATTGGCGCAGCTGCCCATCGAGATCACGTAGCGCGGCTCTGGCATCTGGTCGTAGACCTTGCGCAGCGCAGGGGCCATCTTGTTGGTAAGCGTTCCCGCCACGATCATCACGTCCGACTGGCGGGGTGAACCGCGCGGCGCGGCGCCAAAGCGCTCAAGATCGTAGCGCGGCATGGCTGCCTGCATCATCTCGACCGCGCAGCACGCCAGACCGAACGTCATCCACATCAGCGAACCGGTGCGCGCCCAGGTGATGAGATCGTCAGCGCGGGCGACCAGAAAGCCCTTGTCAGCCAGCTGGTCAGACAGGCCGTCAAAGAACGGATCGTGCTTTTTGGGGTCATAGGCCGGCACGCCGGTGCGTGCGGCAGACAATGCGGGAGTGGAGGGGTTCGCCATGATCGCTTACTCCCAGTCGAGGGCGCCCTTGCGCCACTCATAGATGAAGCCGACGGTGAGAACGCCGAGGAAGACCATCATCGACCAGAAGGCGAAGATGTTGCCCTCATAGATCGGGAAGATCCACGGGAACAGGAACGCCACTTCCAGATCGAAGATGATGAACAGGATCGCCACCAGATAGAAACGCACGTCGAACTTCATGCGCGCATCTTCAAAGGCGTTAAAGCCGCACTCATAGGTGGAGACCTTCTCCGGGTCCGGGTCAGACGGTGCCAGCACGGCCGCAGCCACGATGAACCCGATCCCCATCGCGAGTGCGATCGCGAAGAAGATCAGGATGGGAAGGTATTCCAGAAGTAGCGCGTCCATGGTCCGCCCTGGCTCAATGTGATCAGCCCGTAAGCCCGCCCGACAGGGTCCGGCCACCGCAGAACCCGCCTTGCCGGGGGTCACTGACAGAAATGTTACCGGCCTGTCAAATCGGGGCGGAAGCTAGTGCGCACCGCTGCCCGCTGCAAGCCGTAACAGGCAGGAATTGGCCGCAAATGCCTGCCTTTAGTCACCTGATTTTGCGAGCGATTCTCATCTGGCTTGGCAAATCTCAGTTCCGGTTCATCTCTGCGACGGAAACGGGCCCTGTGAAACGTTGTTCACAAGGCGCGGCAAACCTGCAACAGCCAGACATCCATTCTCTCACCGGTGACGGGAACCCCTTGATGAAACGCCTGATTATCGCAGGAGCGGCCGTGATCGCCGTGCTTTTGGCCGGATTTTTCGTTTGGCAGGGCATCGGGTCGGGCAATGGAACCGGCCTTGAGGTGGAGACAGCCCGCATCGAGGCGCGCGATTTGTCGCGCCGCGTTGCCTCCACAGGCTCCATTGCGCCGCTGGTGACGGTGGAAGTCGGATCCCAGCTCTCAGGGCAAATTCTAGAGCTTATGGCCGATTTCAATGACGAGGTGGAAGCCGGGCAGATCATCGCCCGCCTCGACCCCCAGACCTTCGAGACCCGGGTCCGCGAGGCGCAGGCGTCTCTGGAAGTGGCCGAGGCGCAGGTCGCCGTCAGCCAGGCCAATCTTACGCGTTCCCAGTCAGAGCTGCGCGAAGCTGAGCGCGCCTATGAGCGCGCCCGCGAACTGCTGGAGCGCGGCACGTTCTCACGCGTTCAGTTCGATACCGCTGAAACGGCGCGCGATTCTGCGCGGGCCGCGGTTCAGGTCGCTCAGGCCAATCTCAGGAATGCCCGCGCCACGCTCGATCAACGTCAGGCGAGCCTTGAGAGCGCGCAGGTTGATCTGGAGCGCGCGACCATCCGCTCGCCCATTGATGGCGTGGTGATCGATCGTCAGGTCGATGTCGGCCAGACCGTCGCTGCCAGCCTCAATGCGCCCGTTCTGTTCATTATCGCGCGTGACCTGTCGCGGGTGCAGATCGAAGCGCGTGTGGACGAGGCCGATATCGGCCAGATCGCCGTGGGCCAGCCGGTGACCTTCGAGGTCGATGCCTTCCGCGAGCGCAGCTTTACCGGTGAAGTGCGCCAGGTGCGCCTTGCCGCCATCGCAGAGCAGAATGTTGTCACCTACACCGTCGTGATCGAGGCCGATAATCCCGGCCAGCGCCTGCTGCCGGGCATGACGGCCAATGCGAACATCATCACAGGGGATGTGGACGGCGCGATGACCGTGCCGGCTGCAGCCTTGCGCTTCCAGCCGCGAGGCGCGGCGGAAAGCCTTGTGGTGGAGGCGAGCGACAGCGCCCCTGCGAGCGGTGGAGGCAATCCGATGTTTGCGCGCCTGCTGGACCCGCTGGAACTGCCTGCGGATCGGCGTGCCCGCGCAGAGCAGGCCCTGCAATCGGCTTTCGAAAACATGCGCCGGGCGGCACAGGCCGGTGGCGGTGGCGCTGGCGGACCGGGCGGCTTTCAGGCCGCCATCCAGCGCGCGCTCGGCGATGTCCTTACACAGGAAGAGATGGCGCGGGTAAACCAGCTGATGG
>CAZCEG010000027.1:4138-7924 GCA_964497275.1 uncultured Oceanicaulis sp. | reverse complement strand
GCCGTGGCAATCGCGATCAGGCGCAGCGCGGCACGGTCTGGGTGCAGCGCGCCGATGGCCGCATCGAGCAGCGTCCGGTCCTGATCGGCCTGTCTGACGGCCAGTACACCCAGATCATGAGCGACAGCCTGTCGATGGGTGATGCCGTGGTCGTGCGTGTGCGCGAGACCCGCTAATGGCAGAGCCCCTCATCCGCGCCCGTCAGCTGACGCGCGTTTACAGGCTCGGCGGCGGCGATGTTCACGCGCTGCGGGGTGTGGACTGCGATATTGCACAAGGTGACTATGTTGCCGTGATGGGCGCGTCCGGTTCGGGCAAGTCCACCTTCATGAACATGCTGGGCGCGCTCGACACGCCAAGCGGCGGCGAGCTGACGATTGCGGGCCAGTCGCTGCTCAATCGCACCCCGGACGATCTGGCGAAGTTCCGCAACGAGATGGTCGGCTTCGTGTTCCAGCAGTTCAACCTGCTGCCGCGCACGACGGCGCTCGATAATGTCGCCCTGCCCCTTCTCTATCGCGGCATGCCCGCAGCCCGGCGCAAGGCCCGGGCGGCGGAATGCCTGAAAATGGTGGGGCTTGGTGAACGGATGGATCACCATCCCTCCCAGCTCTCTGGTGGTCAGCAGCAGCGCGTGGCGATTGCCCGTGCCCTCGCGAACGAACCGCGTATCCTGCTGGCCGACGAGCCCACAGGCGCGCTCGATTCCAAAACGTCGGAAGACGTGATGGACATATTCGACCAGTTGAACGCCAGCGGCATCACGCTGATCCTTGTTACACACGAGGCAGATGTTGGCGCGCGCGCCAAACGCCGCATTACCTTCCGTGATGGCCTGATTGTGGAGGACACGCAATGAACCCGATGGCAGCTGTTTCGGTCGCTCTCACCGCCTTGCGGGTCAATGCCCTGCGCAGCTTTCTGGCCATGCTCGGCGTCATTATCGGCGTCGGCTCGGTGATCGTGATGATCTCGATCTCGCAAGGCGCCAAGGCTGCGGTCGATGCCCAGATCAGCGCGCTGGGGGCCAACTCGCTGCAGGTGCGCCCCGGATCGTCCTTCAGGGGCGGTGTGCGCGGCGGTGCAGGTTCTGCCGCGCCGCTGAGTGATGAAGACGTGGAAGCGCTGCGTGAGCAGATTCCCTACGTCATCGCAGCGGCCGGCATCATCCAGCAGCGCGGCCTGACGGCGCTGGTCGACGGGGTGAACTGGTCCACCGAAGTTGTTGGCGCGCACCCTGATTATTTCTTCGTGCGTGACTGGGAGATCGTGGAGGGGCGTGCCTTCACCGTTCCCGAACTCGACGGCGCAGCGCGGGTTGCCGTTCTTGGACGCACCGTCGTCAACGAACTGTTTCCGGCGGGCGGCGCCATAGGCGCTACGGTGCGTATCAATGGCGTGCCGCTGGAAGTGGTCGGCATCCTTACCGAACGCGGCCAGTCCAGCTGGGGGCAGGATCAGGACGACGTGATCTTCGTGCCGACACCCACAATGCGCGACCGTCTTGCAGGCTTTGCCCGCGCAGGTGTGCGCAATCCGGTTCAATCCATCTGGGTGTCTGTCGATCAGGCCCGCAACATCCCGCTTGCCACAGAGGAAATCATCGATGTGATGCGGGTGCGCCGCAATATCCGCATCGGGGCCGATGACGATTTCTCGGTCGTGAACTTTGCCGAATTCATCCGGGCGCGCAGCGAGACCGAAAGCCAGCTTGGCCTGCTTCTGGCGGCGACGGCTGTAATCTCGCTTGTCGTCGGCGGTATTGGCATCATGAACATCATGCTGGTCTCGGTCACCGAGCGTACGCGCGAGATTGGCCTGCGCCTCGCCATCGGTGCACGCCGCGCCGACGTCCGAAACCAGTTCCTGATCGAGGCGGTCGTTCTGTGCTCTGCGGGCGGGCTGATCGGCATGATTTGCGGCGCCATCGGCGCTCTGGTGGTCGAATCGCTGGGACAGTTTGCGGTGTCGATCGAACCGGTCATCGCACTGGTCGCCATCGCTGCGGCGGCAGGGGTGGGCATCCTCTTCGGCTTCTATCCAGCCCACAGGGCAAGCCGCCTGAACCCGATCGACGCCCTACGCTACGAATAGGAAAGGCCGCCCGGTTCACGGACGGCCTTCCCTGTTTGCCTGCCCGGAGGCTCAGCCTTGCGCAATACGGCTTTTTCGAAAGCCATAGAGCGCATAGACGATAAGCCCAAGCACCAGATAGACCGCGATCATGGCAAGGTTCCTCACCGGCATCTGCGCCATCAGGAACACGCACGTCACAATGCCAAGGATCGGGATTACCGGATAGAAGGGCACCTTGAAGGGCCGCTCGATCTCCGGATGGGTCGTGCGCAGATAGATCACGGCTGCACACACCACCGCAAAGGCCGCCAGCGTGCCGAGGCTGACAAGGTCACCCAGCACCGAGATCGGCGTCGTGGCCGCCGCCAGCGATACCGCGCTACCGACGATCAGCGTATTGGCCCACGGCGTTTTGCGGCGCGGGTGAATGCGCGAGAATATCGGCGGCAACAGGCCATCACGGCCCATCGTGTAGAAGATGCGGGTCTGCCCGTAGATCAGCACCAGCATGACCGAGCTGAGCCCCAGAATGGCGCCAAGCTTGATCAGGAAGGCAAACCAGCCAAGGCCGATGAAGTCCACAGCCCGCGCCATCGGATCCGGCACCGCAAGGAGCGTGTAGGGCACGATCCCGACCAGCACCGCCGCCGTCAGCATGTAGAGCAGCGTCGAGATCGCCAGCGCCCCCAATATGCCAATCGGCAGGTCACGCTGGGGATTGCGCGCTTCGGCGGCTGCGGTGGAGACCGCTTCAAAGCCGACATAGGCAAAGAAGATGATGGCCGCCGCGCGGAACACGCCCTGCAGGCCGAACGCGTCTCCGCCCTGGCTTGGCGGGATGAACGGCGTCAGGTTTTCCGGCTGGATGTGAAATACGCCAATGCCGATGAACAGCAGCAGCACGGCCACTTTCAGGATCACGAACAGATTGTTGGCCTTCGCCGATTCGGTCACGCCCAGCACCAGCAGGGCGGTAACGCCCGCAACGCCGAGCAGCGCAGGCAGGTTTAGGAGCGCCCGGCCGCTGGAGCCATCGGCCAGCTGAATGACCGACCCTGTAGGGGCGGCGAGTTCCGGGGGGATTATGAGGCCGAAATCGGCAGCGAAGCTGACCACGTAGCCGGACCATCCTACCGCCACCGTGGAGGCGGCCAGCCCGTATTCCAGCACCAGCAAGAGGCCCATCACCCAGGCCACCACCTCGCCCATGATGGTGTAGGCATAGGTATAGGCCGAACCTGAGACGGGGAGCGTGCTGGCAAGCTCCGCATAGCACAGGCCAGCAAACGCGCAGACAAAGCCTGCGATCACGAAAGACACGATGATGGCAGGCCCGGCATGGGCTGCAGCAGCCTGACCGGTGATTACGAAAATGCCTGCCCCGATGATGCAACCGACACCAAGGCTGACGAGATTTATCGGCCCAAGCTCCCGCTTGAGTGCCTCTCCTTCGAACTGGGATTGAACAAGACTGACGGGTTTGCGCGCGAATAGCCTCGAAAACAGGCTGCGCCCGCGTGCGGCGCGAGAATTGACGTCGGACAAGCAAGTGCCCTTAGGCCCCGCACCACGGCATGCTTCGGCCAGATGACATCACGGGCGGATGGCTGGTCCGTGCCGCCTTCCGCAATCGCTAGCGTTACGCCTGCGCCATGGCCCGCGCAATCGGAATTATCGCAGCGTTAATACACGCTGCAGCGCCAGGTCAGG
>CAZCEG010000027.1:0-4128 GCA_964497275.1 uncultured Oceanicaulis sp. | reverse complement strand
GCAGCCAAATGCACCTGATGGCCAACGCCAGGCTTGCCGGGTGGAAAATCTGGTGGGTGGTGACGGGCTCGAACCGCCGACCTACTCGGTGTAAACGAGTTGCTCTACCAACTGAGCTAACCACCCCGGACCAGAGAGCGGCGTTTTAACCGCCGCGCCGCGCCTTGCCAATCAGTCTGACTGCGCTTGGGTCTCTTGCGCCGCCACAACCCGCTCTTCGGTCCAGTCGACCAGCTCGCGGGCAGCTTCGGATGCGGCCCGGCTGAACGCCTCCACAATGGCGCCCTGACGATTGCTGGACGCACGCTGCGACACGGCAAAGGAACGCGCGCCCGCCACTTCGCGGGTCGCTGTGTCGATCAGGCGGGTGCGCACCACCACGTCGACACGCGGCGCGTTACTGTCACCCTCATCATACACGGCCTCGAACCGGCGCAGCTCGAGGCGCAGATCGAAGCGCGAGGCAACGCCTTCATCGGGACGGGCGGCTGTCACGGAGTGGGCGCGCCGGTCGAACATGTCCATGACCAGCTCCTGCACCAGCAAAGGCACAGGGCTGACCCAGCTGGCACCCGCCATGTAGGCGATGCGCCCCTCCCCGGTATCGAGCGCCACCCTGTCACCCGACAGGGCTCTGGGCGCGAAGGGCCGGCCAACGCGCACTACAGGCGCGTCATGGGGCGCACTGGCTTCAGCGGGCAGATGGTTGGAAAGCCGATAGAGCGTGGTGCGCTCCTGTTCGGGCAGAAGCGAGATGCAGGCCGAAAGCGACAGCGCCGCCAGACCGGCCAGAGCGGTCGCCAGCACACGAAAGCGGGTACGCGGCATCATTGGGGCACCTCCACTTCCTCGCCACGCGGCCGGGTCAGCAGCGCAGCGGGATCATCTTCAAGGCCAGCGGCCAGACGCTCGAGCGTCTCCACCAGCTGGCGAATATCGTGGGCAGCGGCGTTGAGCTGATAGACGCCATCATTGGCGAAAGTCTCAAGACCGGGACGGATCGCGATAAGCGCGTCATAGGTCTCCATGGAGGCCTGGTTGACGGCTATGGAGGCCGCTTCGGTCTCGGCGACCATCGGGCCAACCTCTTCCAGCAGGAAGCGTTCTGCCGTGGCGCCAAACTGCTCGATGCTCTCCGCTGCACTGCTCATGTCCTGCGCGGCGCGCTCCACCGCCGTCACGGTCGTGCGCAGCTCTTCCAGAAGGGCGCCATTATCTGCCATCTGCCGTGAAATGGTCGCCAGATTGTCGAGCAGGGTGGAGAAGTTCTCCTGGTTCTCCTCGCTCAGCAGCCGGTTGAGCAGGAGGCCGGTTGTCTGGGCTGTCTCCAGCAGCGTCTCGCCGCCCTGCACCAGCAGGTCGAGCTGGGTCTGGCGCGCGAAAATGCGTGCCGGCCGGTCACCTGCGCGCGTCTCCAGCAGCGGGCGGTCTGACGAGCCTGACGAAATCTGGATGTAGGAGAGGCCGGTCAGGCCCTGAGGCTCAAGCTGGGCAACGCTGTCCACGCGCACCGGCGTGGTGGAATCCACCCGCACCCGCGCGATCACCTCCGTGGTATCGTCTGGGTTGAGGCCAAGACCTGTGACCTCACCCACCTGAATGCCATTGAAGCGCACTTCGGAGGCTATCCGAAGCCCTCTTACAGGGCCTTCAAAGACGATGTCGTACTGCTTGTACTCGCGGTCAAAGCTGATTTGCGCGATCCACATGAAGAAGAACACGCCCGCGAGCGTCAGCAGCACCACGAACAGGCCAACAAGCGCATGATGGGCACGGGTTTCCATGACTAGCGTCCTAACCTCTCAGCACGGCGCGTCCGCGCGGGCCGCCAAAATAGCTCTTGATCCACGGATGGTCGTGCTGGGCCAGCCGGTGGACCGTATCGACCGCAACGATGCGTTTGTCGGCAATCACCGCCACGCGGTCACAGACGGCATGCAGGGTATCAAGATCGTGCGTGATCATGATCACCGTAATCCCGAGGGTTGGCCCGAGCTCCGCAAGCAACGCATCGAATGCTGCGGCTGATATGGGGTCGAGACCCGCGGTTGGCTCGTCCAGAAACAGGATATCAGGATCAAGGGCAAGCGCGCGGGCAAGTCCTGCCCGCTTCTTCATGCCGCCTGACAGCTCGGATGGGTATTTGTCAGCCGCCTCCAGCCCCAGCCCGGCAAGGCCCAGCTTCAGATCGGCAATCTCGTTCATCAGCGCGGGCGACATGTCGATGTGCTCGCGGATCGGCGCACAGATGTTTTCGCGCACGGTCAATGAGGAGAACAGCGCCGAGCCCTGAAACAGGACGCCCCAGCGGCGCTCCAGCTTCGACCGCTCGGCTTTCGACATGCGCAAAAGAGGTTTGCCGTCGAAGAATATCTCGCCGCGCTCAGGCTCCAGAAGGCCGAGTATGGCGTGAAACAGGACCGATTTGCCCGACCCCGAGCCGCCGACAATGCCGAGCACCTCGCCGCGGCGGATTTCCAGATCCAGCCCATCATGGACGACATGGCTGCCAAACGCGGTGCGCAGCCCCCTCACCTCGATGATCGGCCGCCCGCTCATATGTCGAGCTCCAGATACATCATCGCGAACATGGCATCGACGACGATGACGGCGAAGATGGCCTGCACGACGGACGCGGTGGTGCGTGCACCAAGGCTTTCCACATTGCCGCCGACCTTCATGCCCTGACGGCAGCCGATGATCGCGATGATGAGGCCGAAGACGGGCGCCTTGGACATGCCGACGAAGAAATGCTCCCACTCCATCGTCGCCTGCAGGCGGGTGATGAAGAAGGTCGGCGAAATATCCAGCGTCGCCCACGCCACCACACTGCCGCCAAACAGCCCTGCCAGCATCGCCGCCAGCGTCAGCAATGGCGCCATAACAACGCAGGCGATGACGCGGGGCACGACCAGCACCTCGTACGGGTCCAGCCCGATCACCTTCATGGCGTCGATTTCCTGCTGCATCTTCATCGAGCCGATAGAGGCGGTGAAGGCAGAGTCAGACCTGCCCGCCAGCATGATCGCAGTAATCAGCACGCCAAATTCGCGCAATACAGAGACACCGACGAGCTCCACGGTGAAGACCGCGGCGCCAAACGTCTCCAGAAGGTTTGCGCCCATATAGGCAACCACGGCGCCGATGAAGAAGGAGAGCGTCGCAATGATCGGCAGCGCGTTGATGCCGACGGTCTCCATCAGATAGACGGTGGGCGTCAGGCGCAGGCGGGACGGGTTGAGAAATGCACCGCCAAGCGTCATCAGCGTGCGCCCGAAGAACGCAAACGTGTCCCAAGCCTCGGACAGAAAATCCTCAACGCCCGCCCCGATGCGCTCGAACAGACGGCGCAGGCCAAAGCCTCGCCCATCCTCCGCCTGCGGTTCGGCCAGCTTGCAGCGGGCGTGCACTTCGGAGATCAGCCGGCGCGCAGTGGGATGATCGCCAGTGTAATGATGATCGGCATCAGGTTCGTCTGCATGGCGCAGGGCGCGGCCCAACAGATAGGCTCCCGCGGTGTCGATACGGCCAATGCCGGAGAGATCAACGACAATCCGTTCCGGTGTCGAAGAGGCCTCGATATCGCGCAAGGGACGGTCGATGCGCCCGATCGTCTCCAGGAGCCAGTCGCCAGACGGCTCCAGCACGCGCGCACCCGCCTCCTCGCGCACGGCAAGGCGGGCCGGTCGGGCTTCATCTGCAGCCGGTACGCTCATATCCCTCCTGATGCGCGATGGCAGCGAGCTATGCGTTCGCCCCTATATCGGGCGCTTCGCCCGCTTCCCCAAGGGGTAAGAAGCTTTGCGGGCAATAATGGCGAGGGCGTGACGCATCTCAGCCACGCCGCATCAGCACCAGCGCGCACACTGCCCCAAGTCCGGCCGGGACCGCCATCAGGGCAAAACCGCCAGAGCCAAAAGCGGCAAAGGCCATGCCGCTGACGAAGGTGGCACCGGCCAGCACCAGCCCGCCTGAAAGGGCCGAATTGACCGCCTGCGCGGTGGCGGCCAGCCGTTCTGGCGCACGGTCTGCGGCAAAGCGCAGAAAGCCGAGATACGCGGCTGCAAAGCTGAAGGCGTGCAAGGTCTGGGCGAACAGGACGACCGCCAGCACGAAGGAGGGGATGGT
>CAZCEG010000026.1:2554-13909 GCA_964497275.1 uncultured Oceanicaulis sp. | reverse complement strand
CCGAGCGGGCCTACGTGCCGGTCAACAAGCGCTAGGCTCTATCGAATTCCTTCAGAAGACCCCGGACCGGCTTGCCCGTCCGGGGTTTTTTTCTGCACGGCAATCAGAGTGGGCCAAGCTCCAGCAACGCGCGGGCGGCATTGACGCTGGCCCGCGCATCGCCGCCTGCCATTTCCCGCGTAACGGCCAGCAGGCGCTGTGAGAGTGTGCTGCGGTGGGCAGGATCATCCAGCAGCCTGGCCAGCTCCGGCACCATGTACTGCGGCGTGGCACGGGTTTGGAGGCATTCGGGCAGCAGTGCCTCGCCTGCGGCTATGTTCACAAGGCTTACATGATCGGTGCGCAGCAGGACGTTCCACGCGATGGTCCAGGCAACCGCGCCCAGCCGGTAGGCCACAACGCTTGGCACGCCCATCCGGGCAAGCTCCAGCGTGACCGTGCCGGAACAGGCAAGTGCCGCGTCGCTGGCGGCAAACGCATCAAGGCGCTCATCAGGGCCGACCAGCAGCATGTCTGTCAGATCAGGACGGGTGGAGATACGCTCGCGCACCGCCTGTTCAACCGACGGCGCCAGCACGCTGACGAAGCGTAAGTCCGGGCGTGACCGCATGATCTCGGCAACTGTATCGGCGAAATCATCGAACAGGCGCACCACCTCGCCTTCCCGGCTGCCAAACAGCACCAAAAGCAGGCGTGCATCGCTGGCAATGCCGTGGCGGGCCCGAAATGCCGGGCCGTCACCCACAAGCTCGCGCTCCAGAACGGGGTTACCTACCACGGTAACCGGCAGGCCGTGGGCCTCGTAATAAGGCGGGTCAAAGGTGTGGATCGCCAGGAGATGGTCTACCGCCTTGGCCAGCACCCGCGCCCTGCCGGGGCGCGTGGCGAATACCTGCGGGCCGATATATTTGACCAGGCGCGCTTTCGGACAGGCTTTGCGCGCCTTCCAAGCCACGCGCAGCATGAAGCCCCAGGAATCGATCAGGACGATCTGATCGGCTCCAAACGCCGCAGCGGCATCGGCGCAAGCTTGAGCCTTTTCATGGACTTGCTTCAAGATCCTGAAACCATCAAACAGGCCCAGAACCGAAAGGTCGGAAAGGTCGATATCGCTGGAGACGCCTTCAGCGGCCATCGCCTCGCGGCCAACACCGGCAATCTGCACGTCAGGGTCTTCCGCGCGCAGTGCCCGGATCAGCTCAGCGCCGATGAGATCGCCGGAGGTTTCAGCCGCAACGATGAAGACCCGCAGCGCACGCATCATGCCGTCTGCCGCGATGGCACCCCGGTGACGAACAGGCCATGGGCGTCCGCTGCGCGCGCGACCGCTTCATGGCCCAGAATGAAGGCAGAGCCCGCCTCAACTGCGATCCCGGCAAGGCCTGCGCGCGCTGCGCCTTCCACGGTCTCGACACCGACCACGGGCAGGTCCACCCGCCGCTCCTGCACGGGCTTGGGGCATTTGGCGAGCACACCCCGGCGCGCGGACGCCGTGCCGCGAATATCCTCCGGCAGGCTGGCGACACGGGCGAGCATGGCATCGGTGCCCTCCTGCGCCTCGACCGCCAGCACCAGCCCTTCGCAAACAACAGCGCCCTGCCCGATATCCATAACGCCGATGGCAGCGGCAATCTCCATGGCCTTGGCAATATCGGCCTTGGCCCTGGCATCGGGTTCGACCGAACCGATCACGCCCTCAGGTGCTAGCAGGGATGCAATCAGCGCGTCCGCGCCAATGACGGCGAACCCTGCTTCCTCAAACGCATTGACCACCACGCGCAGCAAGGCGTCATCGCCGCTGACGGCAGCCGCCAGCAGGCGCGGCATCAGCTTTGCGCCCTCAAAATCGGGGACGAAGCTGCGAAAATCGGGACGGGTCACGATACCGGCAAAGCACACCGCATCGCATCCGGCCGCGCGCAGATCGCGGATCACATGGCCAAACTGGCCGATCGTGCGCTCAGTGGAATTGGAAAAGCGTGCCGGGTCGGCAAAGCCTTTGAGCGCGATGACGCAGCCCAGCTTTCCGTCTGCTGCAGAGGCCTGCGCGACATGTACCGGCAGTGCGCCGCCACCGGCAATAAGCCCGAGCCGGGTCCAGCCTGCAGCCACGGGCCCTAACCCTGTTCCGGCCCGCATAGCGGACGGGCGGCGGGGGCCTTCACGAAATCGATGATCTCGATCACTTCAGGGCGATGTTCAAAGAGACGGCTGGCATCGCCCACCCGCTCGGAGAACGCGCCCTCAGCGGCGAATATCAGGCGATAGGCCGCACGCAGATCATGGATGAGATCACGGGAGAAGCCGCGCCGCTTCATGCCGACGAGGTTCAGGCCCGCCAGATAGCCATGATTATCGACCATGCCGTAGGGGATGATATCGCCCGTCACCGGCGCCCCGCCACCGACGAAGGCGTAACGGCCGACGCGGCATTTCTGGTGGATGGCCGAGAGCCCGCCCATGATCACATAATCGCCAATCGTCACCTCGCCGCCGAGCGTGGCGTTGTTGGCGAAGACGACATTGTCACCGACAATGCAGTCATGGCCGACATGCGCACCCACCATGAAATAGCCGCCCGAGCCAACGCGCGTGATCGTACGCGCTGTCTCGGTGCCCAGATGCATGGTCACATGCTCACGGATCACATTGCGCTCACCGACCACCAGACGGACATCGCCGCCCTTGTATTTGAAATCCTGCGGCGGTGAGCCGAGCGCGGCGAACGGGTGCAGCACGCAGTCCGCGCCGATGCTGGTATGCCCCTGTATGCTGACATGAGAGATCAGGCGCACACGGTCACCCAGCGTCACCTTCGGGCCAATATGGCAATAGGGGCCGATCTGGACGTCCACGCCCAGCTCTGCGCCCGGCTCAATGATGGCGGTGGGGTGTATGGCTGTGCTCACGCGCTCGCGCCTTCTGATGATTGTTTCTGTGCCGAGGTGGCGGAAAATTCGGCCTCGGCGACCTTTTTGCCGTTTACGAGCGCCACGCCTTCAAACCGGAAAAGTCCGCGGCGTGTGTCGGTCACCTTGACCGGCATTTCGAGGACATCGCCGGGGCGCACCGGACGGCGAAACCGCGCCCTGTCCACCCCGATAAAGAGAATGACGGTATTGCCGATATCAGCGTCGAGTGTCTTCGACATGAGCAGCGCGCCCGTCTGCGCCAGCGCCTCGATCATCAAAACGCCCGGCATGACCGGGTACTCAGGAAAGTGACCGGCAAAATAGGGCTCACCGGCGGACACACACTTGATGCCGGTTATCGACTGGCCTGCCACAAAGGAATGCGCCCGGTCGATAAGCAGAAAGGGGAAACGATGGGGCAGTCGGGCCAGAATTTCATCCGGGCCGATCTCGGATACGTGCTCGCTCATGATGTGCCCCTGGCCGCCAAGCGCTAATCGCTTTTCCTGTCCTGCCCCGCTGCGCCCTGCCCGTCAACTCGGGCGCCTCTGGGGGCCGCCAGCTTCTTCAGTACGGCAAGCTCACGCAGCCAACGGCGTATCGGCTGAGCCGGCTGGCCAGCCCATGTTTCGCCGGGAGGCACATCACCCGCCGGAGAGGCATTGGCCGCAAGGCGAGCGCCCTCGCCTATCGTGACATGATCGACAATACCCACACGCCCGCCAAACTGCGCGCCACGTCCGATTTTCACGCTGCCTGAGACACCGGCAAAGGCAGCCATGAGCGTATCCTCACCCACATCCACGTTGTGCGCGATGTGGCAGAGATTATCGAGACGCACGCGGTCGCGCACGATGGTGTCGCCAAACATGCCGCGATCTATCGTGCAATTGGCGCCGATCCGCACACCGTTTCCGATCATCACCCGGCCAAAATGGGGCAGATCGACAAGCCCGCCCGGGCCAGGGGCGACGCCGAACCCCTCCTCACCAATAACAGCGCCGGGGCCTATGCGACAGTCATGCCCCATCTCGCAAAACCCGATCACCGCGTTCGCGCCGATGCGGCTACGTGGTCCGATCCTGACGCCCGGTCCGATCACCGCATTTGCGCCGATGATGACGTCTTCTGCGATTTCCGCGCCCTTGCTGATGACGGCGCCTTCGCCGATCCGGGCGGACGGGTGAATGTTTGCGGCGGGCTGATCAGCGAGGTCGTCGAGGGCGTCCAGCGGCACGAAAAGCAGGCGTGCCACCCGTCCGAAAGCGCCCCGCGGCTGTCGATGGACAATGTAGGCCACGCCCTCGGCCAGACTTTCAAGTGCAGGCGCAGGCCCCGGGCCGATGACGACGCCGGGCCGGACTTTAAGCTCATCGGGCAGGTCAGGCGATGATACGAAGACAAGATCACCCGGACGCGCCTCGCTGGCGGGGCCAACCTGCTCGGCCACAGAAGCGGTATCGCCGGTCACCCCGGATTGGAGGTGACCGGCGATCTCTTCAGCCGTCAGGCGCGCAAGGCGCCGATAGAAGCGTGGATCAATGCCCAAGAAAGTCCCGTCGTCTAGTTGCCTTCACCGGTAGGAGCACGAACCCGCGTCACCGGCGTGGTTTGCAGGCGCTGGTTCAGACGCTCGATGACCGTCTGGGTGACGTCGATGCTGTCAGCCGCATAGACCACCTGGCTCTGATCCATCAGCAAAATGGCGTTACGTTCTGCCACCACTTCCTGCAACACGCCCTGAAGAGCCTGAAGCACCGGCTGAAGGGCCTGACGCTCGGTCGCCACCAGCTCTTGCTGGCGGAGGCGGCGCAGACGCTCGAGTTGCTGCGCGTTGGCTTGCAGCTG
Organism: uncultured Oceanicaulis sp.; assembly: GCA_964497275.1. Taxonomy (GTDB): domain Bacteria; phylum Pseudomonadota; class Alphaproteobacteria; order Caulobacterales; family Maricaulaceae; genus Glycocaulis. The sequence goes on along the minus strand of CAZCEG010000026.1, from coordinate 9,149 downwards.
CTGTATGCGCTGGATGAGGTCCGGACGCTGCTGGATCGCTTCCTGGTTCAGGGCAGCCGTTTCGGCTTGCAGCGCTTCGCTTTCCTGATTGATCGGGGCCGCGGCAGCTTCCAGCTCTGACTGGATTTCCCGGCCGATTGTTTCCAGCTGGCTGGCAATGTGCCGGCCGACCTGGCTCTCGGTCAGGATCGTTTCTTCATTGATGACGAGGATATTCTGGGCTTGCGCCACGCCAAACGCCCCAAACGCGAGGGCGAGGCCGGCAGCAAGTGCGCGAAACCGTGCAAATACGGTCGTGCGAGTGGAGGTCATGGTATTAGAACCCTGTGCTTGTGCTGAAACGGAAGAATTCACGGCGATCATAATCCTGATAGACCAGCGCCTCGGCGAAGTCGAAACGGACCGGTCCAAACGGCGAATCCCAGAAAATGCTGACCCCTGCCGAAACCCGCGGCGACAGCTGGTCAATGGTGAACGGAGATGTTGTCCCTCCGACGTCAGCAATCTGGTCAACTGATGGCAAAAGACCCATCGTGCCAAACTCGGTAAAGACGCTGCCGCGCACGCCATACTGCTCTGGCAAGCCCAGCGGGAAGCCCAGCTCCAGTGCGCCAATGGCATAGAAATTACCGCCTAGCGCATCGCCGCGAATGAGAGTGCCATCATCACGGCGCTGCACCACGCGCGGGCCGATACCGGCGGTTTCGAAGCCGCGGAACGAGTTGCCGCCCTTGAAGAAGCGGTCATTGATCCTGACATCATCTCCGCCCCAGGCGAGGATATAACCGCTCTCGCCGGTGAGGCTGAGGACGATGTCGCGCCGGAAGATGTTGCGGTAAATGGCGCCGCGCCCTTCGGTACGAACATAGCGCACATCACCGCCCAGCCCAGCAAACTCCTGGTTCACGCTAAGGGTGAAGCCCCGGGTCGGCATACGGAAGTCATCGATGCGGTTCCACGCCACTGAATAGCCGACGAGCGAGGTTACGCGGGAACCAGACGCCCGGCGGATCGCATCGGAAACGCCCGAGAACGTGCGCACTTCGTCATTGCGCAGCGTGTAGTTCACACCGCCTTCAACTGACGCGGTCAGCGGGAAACCGGTACGCAGGCTGAAGCCTGTCGATTCCGTCTCGAACGACGCTTCACGGGCAAAGTTCGAGCGGATCTGGAACAGGTCGAAACCGGCAGCGAGATTACGGTCGAGGAAGCGCGGCTCGGTAAACCGGATATCGATCTGGCGGCGGCGAGAGCTCGACGAAACGCGGAAGCGCAGGAATTGACCGCGGCCGCGCAGATTGCGCTCGGAGATCGAGAAATCCACCAGGAAGGAGTCCGTGGACGAATAGCCGACACCGAAAGCCAGTTCGCCGGTCGGCTGCTCGGTCACCCGGACCTCGACGCGGGCCCGGTCCGGCGCGCTGCCCTGAACAGGGTCGATCTCGATATTCTCGAAGAAGCCAAGGCGTCCAATGCGCGAACGCGAGAGATTGATGAGAACCTGATTGAAGGCATCGCCTTCGACCAGCTCCATCTCACGGCGGATCACACGGTCAAGCGTGCGCGAATTGCCGATGATGTCGATACGCTCGATATAGACGCGCGGCGCCGGGTTGATCACGAACTCGATATCGACGGTCTGGCTCTCGCGATTGGTGCGCACGCGCGGGCGCACGTCCACGAAGGCATAGCCCGCAGCGCCAGCCGCAAACGTCAGCGTGTCGATGGATTCCTCAATCCGGCTGCCGACATAAAGCGAGCCGGGACGCGTGGAAACGATGGCCTCAAGATAATCCTTGTCGAGATCGGGGATCTCGGTGGTGACGGTAATCTCGCCAAAATTATAAACGTGGCCTTCATCGACAGTGTAGGTGACATAAAAGCCCGACTGGTCCGGCGTCAGCTCCGCTATGGCCGAGCTCACCCGGAAATCGGCGTAGCCGCGATCAGCATAAAACTCGCGCAACTGCTCGCGGTCGAATTCGAGGCGGTCGGGGTCATAGTTGTCGTTGGAGGTGAAGAAACGCCACCAGCGCGCCTCGGTCGTGACGATCTCACCGCGCAGGCGCCGGTCGGAGAAGGCTCGGTTGCCCACAAAATTGATGCGGCGAACGCCCGTCGTGGGGCCTTCGGAAATCTCGAACACCAGATCAACGCGGTTCTGCGGAAGCTCGACGATCTGCGGGTTCACCTGAACCGCGAATCGCCCTGAGCGACGGTAAATCTCGAGGATACGCTGGACGTCGGCCTGCACCCGCGCACGCGTAAACAGGGCGCGCGGCTGAAGCTGGATCTCGTCGGTAATCCGGCTGTCATTGATTGCCCGGTTACCCTCAAGCACCACGCGGTTGATGATCGGGTTCTCACGCACATAGACGATCAACGTCGCGCCTTCCTGGGCGACGCGTACATCGGCAAACAGATTGGTCGCAAACAGCGTCTGGATCGACAGGTTGACGAGGCGGGGATCAGCCACATCACCGGGCCGGATCAGCATGTAGGACAGGATAGTGTCGGCTTCGACGCGCTGATTGCCTTCAACCAGAATCTGCAGGACCTGCTGGGCACGTGCAGGCTCGGCGACAACACTTTCAGGCGCCGTCTGCACGTCGGGCTGGGCGGCAACTGCACCGACAGGAGCCAAAGCGAGCATGCCGGTCGCCAGAAGAGTGCGCAGGGAAAATACCATAGGCCTCACCACCCGATCATTCACAATGCGGCCTTAGAAGAACCGGCCAACGAGATAACTCAAATCATTCCAAGTGGCTACGACCAGCAGGCAGAGAATCAGGGCCAGACCCGCCCTGAATCCCAATGATTGAACACCAGGACTTGGAGGCCGCTTCGCAACGGCCTCGTAGGCGTAATACACGAGGTGGCCACCGTCTAGAACCGGTATGGGCAGGAGATTCATCAAACCCACAGCCACAGACAGTAATCCCGCGAGCAAAAGCAGGCTCGTCATCAGCCGCGTCAGCGCTGCGGTGATGTCGTAGCTGGCAGCATCAGTGTCCGGCGCAGCCACGGCGATATTGGCAATCTGCCCGGCCGTGGTCGCTATGCCCAAAGGACCGTTAATATGCTCGATCGATGCCCGGAACGTGACCAGCCGGAACAGGTAATCGACGATGGTCCTTGTAACGTCTGCAGTGCGCGCCACGCCATGCCCCAGCGCCTCCAGCGGCCCAAAGCGCTGCTGCAGCTGACGCGCGTCTTCTGCCAGTCCAACGCCCAGAAAGCCGAAGGCCCGCGTGCCACCAAGACCGTCAGGGCGCATCTCGCGGCGCGGCGTGGCCATAATGATGACTTCCTCGCCATCGCGCTCGACGATAAAGCGCATGGACGTATTGGCGCGCGTCATCACCGCCTGCGAAATGTCGGAAAAGCCCGCTATCTGACGGCCGTCGATGCTCCGCACGAGATCGCCAGGCTGAAAGCCTGCTGATTCTGCGGGCGAGTCCGCTTGAACAACCCCGATGCGCGGCTCGATCACGACATCGCCGCGCACCATGCCGACAATGGCAAACAGCAACACTGCCAGCACGAAGTTCGCAGCCGGACCTGCCGCGACGATCAGGGCGCGCTGCCATACCGGCTTGAAATGATAGACCTTGTCCGCGTCCTCGCGTTCCTCGCGCAGGCGCTCAAGGGTTTCATGATCGGGCGCACTTGCGGCATTGGCATCACCCAGAAACCGCACATAGCCGCCGAGCGGCAAAGCGGCAAAGCGCCAGACGGTGCCGGTCCGGTCGCGCCAGCTGGCAAGGGTCGGGCCAAACCCGATCGAAAACGCTTCCACATGGACGCCAAACAGGCGCCCGGCGGCAAAATGGCCCAGCTCATGAATGACCACGACCAGCGATATCACCGCGAAAAAGGCGATAACGGTCAACAGCCCTGATCCAAGCAAGTCGGTCACCCGGCTACACTCCCTTGAACGATGCCGGCCGGGGCGCTGCTCCGGACGGATACATGCGCCTGCGCAATCCGCCGCGCCTGTGCGTCAACGGCAAACACCGCATCAAAATCATCCAGCGAACCTCTGGCAAACCCCTCGCCCTCAGCCAGAGAGTCCGCAACGATCGCCGCAATGTCAAGGAAGCCAACATGACCTTTCAGAAAGGCGCTGACGGCCACTTCGTTCGCGGCGTTAAGGATCACGCTTGCTGCCTCGCCAGCCTCGAATGCGGCGCGCGCAAGGGCAAGAGCGGGGAAACGCTGAAGGTCAGGCTGGAAAAACGAAAGGGTCCCCAGCCTGGCAAGGTCGAGGCGCTCGACATTGGTCTCGATCCGCTCCGGCCAGCCGAGCGCGTGCGCAATGGGCGTGCGCATGTCAGGGGCACCCATCTGGGCGATCAGCCCGCTATCTACATGCTCTACCAGTCCGTGAACGATGGACTGGGGGTGGATGAGGACATCAACGCGCGACGGCGCCAACCCAAACAGATGGCAGGCCTCGATAACCTCCAGCCCCTTGTTCATCATGGTGGCCGAATCCACCGATATCTTCGCGCCCATCGGCCAGACCGGGTGGGCTATGGCGTCACGCGGCGTGACATGGGCCATTTCGGTGAGCGGGGTGTTGCGGAACGGGCCGCCCGATGCGGTCAGAATGATACGCCGCACCCGGCTCGCATCCGCCCCGCCCAGCGCCTGAAAGATCGCGTTATGTTCGGAATCGACCGGAAGCAGGGTTGTGCCGGCCTCCGCTGCTGCGCGCATGAAAAGCGGCCCCGCACACACCAGAGCCTCCTTGTTGGCGAGCGCCAGCGTCTTGCCGCGTGACACCGCTGCCAGTGTGGGCGCAAGGCCCGCAGCCCCCACGATGGCAGCCATCGTCCAGTCAGCATCCAGCCGAGCAGCCTCGATGACGGCATCCGCGCCAGCGCCCCAGCGCAGGCCCGACCCTGCCAGTGCTTCTGCCAGCACGCCTGCAGCCGATGTGTCGGCAATGGCGGTGAAGGCCGGACGGAACTTCAGCGCCAGCTCAGCAAGCTCCCGCGCACGGGTGCCCGCCGTCAGGGCGGTCAGGCAATAGCGGCCCTCAGGCGCGGACGCGATGAGGTCCAGCGTGGCCAGCCCCACCGACCCGGTTGCGCCAAGAATGGTGATCGAGTGCGCCATTATCCCCCGCTGCCTGGCCAGCCTACTGGCGCCGTCAAGGAAAACAGTCCGGCGAAAACCGTTGCGAGCATCAAGGCGTCTACCCTGTCGAGCACCCCGCCATGGCCGGGGATGAGTGTTCCTGCATCCTTCACGCCAAACCGGCGCTTGGCGAGCGACATTACCAGATCGCCGGCAACGGCCGTCAGCGCGAGAGGCGCAGCGACAGCGAGCGCATAGGTAACATCAATGCCTGCAAAGCCGGCCGTAGCCGCCCCTGCGGCGATGCCAAAAGAAAGCCCGGCAATGAGGCCGGTCCAGGTCTTGTTGGGGCTGGCCGCTGGTAACAGCTTCGGTCCGCCAAGCCAGGTGCCCGCCAGATAGGCAAATGTGTCGGTCGCCCACACGACCGCGAACAGGAACAGCAATGCGACCAGCCCGTCATTGCGGAGCGCCACCAGAATGGAGGCAGATGCCGCAACATAGATCACCCCGATAGCGGCCTCATGGGGTTTTCCGCGCCGCCGCCGGTCCAGCCAGCTGCCCGTCGCACCTGCCAGCACCCAGAACGCGCACCAGCCAAATTCGCCCTGCGCGGCAAGCAGCACAGCGCCGACAGCCGTTCCGGTCGCCAGCGCGAAGGCCCGCGGCGGCGCCTGCCGGTCAGACATCCGCACCCACTCCCACGCCATCGCCGCAGAAAAGGCAGCGACAAAGATGGCAAACGGATATCCGCCGAGCCAGACAAGGCCCAGCGCCAACGGGGCCAGAACCAGCGCCGAGGCAACCCGGCGAACGAATGCCGGATCACGCGGTCCAGCCGGTTTGTGGTCGCTCCCGGTCACGGTCTAGCGCCCTCCAAACCGGCGGTCGCGCCGCTGATAGATCGCAATCGCCTCCTTGAGGTGAGACAGCGAAAAATCAGGCCAGAGTACCTCCATGAACACCAGCTCGGCATAGGCGCCCTGCCAGAGCAGGAAGTTCGACAGCCGCATCTCGCCACTGGTGCGGATGATCAGATCGGGATCTGGCAGATCATGGCTGTCGAGCAACCCGGAGAAGCTTTTCTCGTCGTGAACTTCAGCGTCGCCGCTTTCGGCGGATCGGCGGGCAATGGCGTTCACAGCCCGGACGATCTCATCGCGCGCGCCATAATTGAACGCGACCGTCAGGTGGAAGCGGGTATTGGCGGCCGTCGTGGTCTCTGCCCGCTCGATGATGTTCAAGATATCGTCCGACAGCCCCGCCCTGCTGCCCATGATGCGTACACGCACACCTTCTTTATCAAGCGATGCCAGATCGGCATGAACGAACTGGCGCAACAGCTCAAAGAGCGCGCTCACCTCGTCCTGCGGCCGCTGCCAGTTCTCCGTCGAGAAGCCGAACAGGGTCAGATGGGTGACGCCCAGCTCTCCAGCCCCGCGCACCAGAGCCCGAACGGCCTCCACGCCCTGCCTGTGGCCAAGCGCGCGCGGTAGCCCCCGGGCAGCCG
>CAZCEG010000026.1:2166-2544 GCA_964497275.1 uncultured Oceanicaulis sp. | reverse complement strand
CAGCGCCCATTGCCGTCCATGATGATGGCAATATGAGCGGGCAGACGCGCCGTATCGCCGGGTTCGGCGGACATTCAACAAGGCCTCCCCGGCCCTTTGCGAGAACCGGTCAGACCTGCGTAATCTCTTCCTGCTTCTGCTTGAGAAGCTGGTCGATGGATTCAATCGCCGCATCCGTTTCCTTCTGCACGCGGTCCGACAGGCGCTTGTGCTCGTCCTCGCTGATATGGCTGTCCTTCTCGGCGCGCTTCAGCGCGTCCATGCCATCACGGCGCACATTGCGCACGGCAATGCGCGCCTGTTCGGCATAGGTGCCAGCTGTCTTGGCCAGTTCTGCGCGGCGCTCTTCATTCAGCGGCGGGATCGGGATCCGGATCA
>CAZCEG010000026.1:0-2156 GCA_964497275.1 uncultured Oceanicaulis sp. | reverse complement strand
CCATCTTGAAATGCGCTCCGCGCGATTCGTTGCGGATCAGCGCGCCTTCCACGACCGGATTGAGGCCCAGCGAGGAATTACGGATCGCCTTGTCGACCGCCGGAGCGAGATTGCGGTCCCACACCTGCACGGACAGCATGCGCGGCTCAGGCACCGTCACCGTGCCGACCTGCGTGATCGGGGTAGGGCTGCCATAGGCATCAATCTTGATGGGATCGAGCAAGGCCGGGCTGGCCCGCCCGGTGCGAAGCCCGGAAAATTCCTTCTTCAGCGCTTCTACCGCGCCTTCCATGCGACGGCTGATATCCTTGAAGTCAAAATCGCCTGCCTTGCTCATCTTGCGTCCTCAGCTTTTCTTTTTGGGTCCGGGCCCAACAATCGTGCACAGCCCGTGACCGTCAAGCACCCCGGCCAGTCCGCCGGGACGGTGAATATCGAAAACGACGATCGGGATCTGGTTGTCCCGCATCAGGGTGACTGCCGACGCGTCCATCACTTTCAGATCGCGCGCGATCACGTCGAGATAGTCCAGCTGGTCATAACGCTCTGCGTTCGGATCCAGCTTGGGGTCTGCCGAATAGACACCGTCGACCTGCGTGCCCTTGAACAGCGCATCGCAGCCCATCTCGGCAGCCCTCAGGGCCGCAGCGGTGTCTGTGGTGAAGAAGGGATTGCCGGTGCCGGCAGCAAAGATCACCACCCTGCCCTTTTCCATGTGGCGGATGGCACGGCGTCGGATATACGGCTCGCACACCGTCGTCATGGGGATGGCAGACTGTACGCGGGTCTGGACGCCCAGGCGCTCCAGAGCCGTCTGCATGGCCAGCGCATTCATGACGGTGGCCAGCATGCCCATATAGTCGGCTGCAGCGCGGTCCATGCCCTTGGCCGCGGCTTGGAGCCCACGGAAAATATTCCCGCCACCGATGACGAGGCAGAGCTCGTAACCGGCAGATACCGCCGCACCCACCTCAGCGGCAATGCGCTCGGCGGTGCCGATATCGATCCCGTAAAGCTGATTGCCCATAAGGGCTTCGCCGGAAATCTTCAACAATACGCGGCGATAGGGTCCTGTGGGGACCGGCCTCGGCTCTGAGGGGGTATCGCTCACGGGGCATGTCCTCCGGCAGACAGGTTGGCGGCGGAGACTTTCTGAAGCCATCCGCCGCCAGACACAATCACGATTTGCCGAGTGCTGCCACTTCGGCTGCGAAGTCTTCTTCCTTGCGCTCGACGCCTTCGCCGAGAACCATGCGCACAAAGCCGGTCAGCTTGATCGGCGCGCCGACATCGGCTTCAGCGGCTTTCAGCGCGCTTTCCACCGTGTGATCCGGGTCGAGGACAAAGACCTGCTTCAGCAGGACGACTTCCTCGTAGAACTTGCGCAGACGCCCCTCGACCATCTTCTCGATGATGGCTTCGGGCTTGCCGGACTGACGCGCCTGATCGGCAAACACCGACTTTTCACGCTCAATGACGTCCGCCGGCAGCTCGCTCACGTCGAGAGCCAGAGCGACAGCAGGCGAACCGGCCGCCACGTGCATGGCAATCTTGCGGCCGAGCTCGGCCAGCTTGCCCTGATCGCCCGACGATTGCAGGCCGACCAGAACGCCGATCTTGCCAAGGCCTTCGCTTGCGGCGTTGTGCATGTAGCTGGCAACCACACCCTCGCTGACCGCAACGGTCTGGATGCGGCGCAGGGACATGTTCTCGCCGATCTTGGCGATCAGGCTGGTAAGGCTGTCGGTAACCGTTTCGCCCGACGCCATCTTGGCATTGCCAAGGGCTTCCACCGAACCGGCCTCGATGCCGAGCGCGGTGATTTCGGACACGGCGGCCTGGAACAGCTCGTTACGGGCCACGAAATCGGTCTCGGCGTTCACCTCGACCGCGGCGCCGGCCATGCCTTTGCCCTTTGCGGCGACGGCAACGCCAACAAGGCCGTCGGCGGCCACGCGGTCAGCCTTCTTGGCAGCCTTGGAAAGGCCCTTCTTGCGCAGCCAGTCAATGGCTGCCTCGATGTCGCCATTGGTCTCGGCCAGCGCTTTCTTGCAGTCCATCATGCCCGCGCCGGTGCGTTCGCGCAGGTCCTTGACGAGAGCGGCTGTGATCTCGGCCATGGGGAGTCTCCTGTTTTTTTATGTCGTGATCAGGCT
>CAZCEG010000025.1:0-14062 GCA_964497275.1 uncultured Oceanicaulis sp. | reverse complement strand
GAAGGCTTTGGGGTTCTAGTCGGCTTTCTGACCGAAACGGCGGGTGAAGACGCCATGCTCTTCGGATTTCTGGACCATGTTGAGCGCGAGACCTGCGGGATCGCCCTGCTTCTGGAAGGCGAAGACGGCGGCGGGCGTGAAGGTATCGAGTACGTGATCGACGCGCTTGAAGGCAGCGGCTTTGCCGTGGCGCTTGAAGTCGGGACGCACTACCAGAACCGGGACATTGCGATTACCGGCCCAGATGGCGGCGATCTTGTCGATGCCGGTCTTCTGTCCGCCGGTGATCAGGACCATATCGGGGGCCTTTTCGTGCATGGCGTCGAGCTTCTCGAAGGCCTGCTCGTGATCGGTGTAGTTGGCGGTGCCGACGACGGCCACTTTTGTCCCCTCCGGCACGGCGCGCAGCGCTTCGGCTTTCTCACGATTGGCGAGATATTCGCGGCCCTCGATGACGGCGGCATTGGCGTGCTTGCGCTTGGAGTAGATGGAGCCGCGTGCGGGCTTCCAGCGTTCCCCGGTCAGGGCGGCATAGCCCTGTGCCATGATCTCCTGTCCGTTGTTCACGGCGTCGATCAGCTCGTCGAGACGTTCAGCTTCAGTGCGGGCCTCTTCCAGTTCGACCGACTTCACTTCAGAACCGTCCTGGCACTGGATGAGTTCGACGATTTTCGATTGCAGCTCGCCATGGCGCCGGGAGTAATTCTCGGCCGTCCCGTACAGGGCGCCGGTGAAGCGGGCCAGCAGTTCGGCGATGACGGGTTCGAGCGCGTTGCCGGCACCCAGATCAGCCAGCTCATTGGCGATAGCGGTGAAGGTCGTTTCGATTGCGTCTTCGGTGGGAATGTCGCGGGTTTCAGATACGAGGGAGTAGCCGTCATTGGCGGTGATGGTGTCATGAGCGTCGTACATGGCTTCTTTCCTTTTTCTGTCTGAGGCGCACCGTGCGGCCTCGATGGGTGGTCGCAGGCCGGAGGCGATCGGCGGCGCACCGCGAAGCGGCTAGACAGCAGAGGGACTATTTTTTGCCTCGCGAGGAATGACAGCGCGTAGCGCTGGCAGGGGAAAAAATCGGCCCGGCGCTGTTGCGCCTTAGCCGGTCGAGGCGAAGCCGTCCTTCGGGCAGACCTTTTCCCATTCGAGGCCGTTCGGTTCTGCATCGAAAAAGGCAAGCCATTGTCCGGCAGCTCTTGCGTCACCGCATGACGCTTCGAGAGGGATTGAGAGGAAACCCGCCAGCACGCGAAGCTGTGATTACGCACCTGGCCGCCGCCAGAGGAGCGGACCTGGAAAAGGCCGGCCAGCGTTTGAAGCTGGCGCTGTGAGGAACTGCCCGCTTTCAAAGAGGCGCGCGCGGGATGGGTGACATAGGCGCGCGCAGCATAGAGCTGCAGGCCGGGGATGACCTTCAACCATGCCAGAGATCTGACCAGCGCGATCGGGCGATGATGGGACCGCCGATGGAGGGCAATAGACAGAGCCGACGCGGGACAGGACAGTATCGGACAGACTGGCGGGCAGGCCACCGGCCGGAACGCGAAGCTGCAGGCTCCGAATCTACGACGCGATGCACGCGTGATGGTATCGAAAGGGATGAGGGAAGCGCCATGAGGATGGACGCATGATCGGCCCGATCGGGAGGACCAGGGCTGTCGTCATCCGCCTCACTTGATGAGAGCTGAGAGAGCTGGAAAGCACGAGAGCTGCCCCAATGGGGAGGGTCTGATCGAGGCGGCAGCGGCAGGGATGATGGAGCCCGCCAGGGCAGAAGAGAATCCCAGCCGGTCTGGAAGGCCCGTATAAAGCCCGCCAGACGCTGTATGCGCGATTGATGCTGCTTGGGCCACCCGGAGCCGGTATGGCTCTCCAAGGGCAAATTAGGGGGCCTCGCACTACTGGTCACTTCAAAGAGTGCGCGGGGTATCGATCCGCCTTCAGAGATGACGGCGCCCCCTGCCCTTCGCTTCCGCTCCCGGCTTTCGGCCGGACGGTCTCGTATGGGCGTAGCCATTGCGAGAATTACCATCCCGGCCCGAAACCCAGAAAAGAGATACATCTTCGAAGAGCATGGAGGGGTTGTGGGTTGTCGCGCTCAGCCAGAGCGGCCGAGAGCGAGACAGGTATCCAGCCAGTCGGGTTTGAGTGAGAGGGCGTTGTCGTCCCAGCTGCAGCATTCCAGAAGAAACCAGGGGCAGAACTCCCAGTCGAACGCGTCATCATATCCATTGCCGCCCCTATGGGCGGCGACCCAGCCGATATGGCAGGCGCGGGCAATCGCGCCTACGCGATCACGAAGATAGGCGGTGCCATTAATGTAGCGGACAGAATCGGCATGGACCGCCAGACGGGAGGCAGGTTCGGCCGTGCATATGGCTTCCCAGAGGCTCATGGCAGAGTCGGTCAGGAGCTCTTCGGAGATCTCACCATAGGCGCGGGCGATGTGTTCATCTGCCACGTCGTCGATATGGACGGCATGGCCATCAGAGCTGCGCATATAGATGCCCCAGAAATGGGGCGGGATGCCGTCAGGTGGCAGGCCGATACGGCCTCTGGTTTCGCCTTCGGACGGCGCGTATTCAAAGCGCGGGCCATATTCGAGCGTGATGTGATCGCGAGACGATACGGGAATGGTGATGGACTGGTCCATGACGGGACTCCTTGTTGCTGGTGAAGCATCGCTGCGGGTGCGCGCATGGCGGCGCGCCCGAGCGAGCGGGTTCACAAAAGGCTGGGGATGGGATAGATTGAGGGAGTGGGGATCGAGCTTTCGCCCGACCCCCTAGTCTCTAGAACGTTATGAGAGAGACCCGGATCCGAACTCGCCAGCTCGTCCGGGTCTTTTTCACGTCCAGAGAGAAGCTAAACGGTAAAAACCACATCAGCTTCACTCCCTTCAGCAGCGAAGGCTAATCGCCATAGGCCGGGGAGCCCATCTCCCACGGCTCGCGCGGGTTGGCACCGCGCTTCGCTTCTCGCTACCGAAACGGTCAGAGTCGCGGCTTACGCCCCTCTTCCACGTGCTGGCCGGTATTGGGATCGGTATAGGACCAGCTCGCGGCGATCAGTTCATGAGTGCGGCGCCAGACGCCGCGAGAGTCGCGCCAGTGGCGGGGTTTCCAGGTGCCGGTGACGAGTACCGGCATTTTGAACGTCCGGAAGATGGCTGGATCCTCGGAGTTCTCGTAGGCCTCTACCAGGTAGTCGGTAATGGCACGCCGCAGGCCGTCGGCGCAGGCTTCCCCGCGCGGGCCTTTGAAGATGACGGTGTAGCGCTTGCGAGCAATTACGAAATCGGTGGCGATATCGTCGAATGCATAGTGGGCGCAGCGCCATTCATTCATCAGCTCGATTTTCCCGGTCGTCAGACGGCGGCCTTCGAAAAGCTGGTCAGCGTCGGCCCAATAAGCAGCTTCCGGATCGATTGCGGGACGGGTTTTGATGGCGGCGAAGTTGACAGACATGGCTTCCTCCATTGCGGGTTCGCTGGAGGCGTCCTGATTTTTCGCTTTGATGCGGAGCGGTGAGGTCCAAGAGAAAAGGGCGCTCCTGGGGAGCGCCCTTTTCATGTCGGTCGGGGGGTAAGGCGAGGTTAGTTGGCGCGGTTCACAAGCTCGATGGAGCCGTTGCTCTGCGTTACGCGGTAGAGGGTCTCGACGGTAGCGTCGCGCGCTTCATCGACGCGGCGCAGTTCCATCTCGCCTTCCACGAGGACGTAAGCGCCCTTCTTGCCGTGCTTTTCGAGATAGTTGACCAGGCCCTGATTGAAGACGGCGACCGAGAACCAGTCCTTGCGGTAGGTGGGCTGGCCATCCTTCTGGCCGGTATAGGTTTCCGAGCAGACGCGGATGAAGGCATGGCGGCGCGTTTCGCCATTGTGCTCGCGTTCGCGGATATCCGCATCGGCACCGAGATTTCCGGAAATGATGAACTTGTTCATGGGTCTCTCCTGTTTGTGCCCAAGAGGCCGATCAGGCGTCATGCCTTTTCTTCATGCCCTTATGAGCATGAATTCTTTCCCGGTTTTCCTTTTGGACGGGTTGAGGAAGGGTCGCGATTGAGGCGACGGTTGAGGCATTGAGGGTTTGTGTGACGGCTAGGCTTCACAGAGCATCGTTATCTCGGTCACCTCGGTTTCGAGCGTGTTGCTGATTTCGAAATTCGTGGCGGCGAGGACTTCGCCATCGCGGATGATTTCGAGCGCTTCGCGTTCGGAACGCGCGCTCACCTGGACATCCTCTCGCGCGATGATGATTTCGCGCCGGTAGGTGCGTGCTGACCAGAGACGTATGGGGCCTTCAGTGTCATCGGCCTCATCGATCTGGTTCTGGATCTCCTGATCCTCGGGCGAAAGCTCGAAGGCCGGTATGGACTGGTCTTTCCAGAGGGGATGGGGCGCGGTCATTCCCAGATAGGGCCAGTAGCGGCGCATAAGCGCCTCGTACTCGGCCCGGCTCTGGTCTGTCTGAGTAAGGTCTTCGTGCATGTCCTCGAACGTGTGTTCGAGGGTGGAGCGAAGACGTTCCAGTGCGTCTTGCACGAGGTCTTCGGGCAGGTGGAGCGATTGCATGGTGCGGATCTCCGTAGGTTGCGGGCAGGACCGGGCGCGCGCGTGTGCGCGGCGCGGGCCTGCAGGAATGTGCGATTGAGATGGAGCGGCGCGCCGGGCTACATGAGACCGGCAGAGCGCATGGAGCCTACGTCGTCACCGGCCACGATGAAGTGGTCATGGACGGCGATATCGAAGGGTTTGGCGACATCGAGGATCTTGCGGGTCATTTCGATATCGGCATGGCTGGGCGTCAGATCGCCCGATGGATGATTATGCGCGAGGATCATGGCGGAAGCGCCGACTTCCAGCGCACGGCGGATCAGCTCGCGTGGATAGACGGGCGTGTGATTGACCGTCCCACGGCCTGCAAGATGGTCCTCGATGAGCCTGTTCTTGATATCGAGGTAGAGGACGCGGAACACCTCCTGCTTCTCCCCGGCGAATGCGGTACGCAGATAATCCTTCGCCGTGGTAAAGCTGGTGATCTGGGGCCGCTGGGTCATGTAGCGGCGCAGCACGGCGCGCGCTTCTGCGATGATCGCGGCGTCCTGGGGTGCATACCCGCAATGAGGGTTTTCGAGATCTAGGGCGGTCTGCATGGCGGGACTCCCTGCAGATGTGTGTCAAGGATTGAGGGAACCAAGAAGGAATGAAGGCGGCTAGGAGCCGCCTTCTTCGTCTTCAGCCAGTTCGTCGAGATAGGATTGGGCGGCTTTGCCGAAGGTGGTTTCGACATCACGCCTGGACAGGCCCTGCCCTACGGCCCAATGGTGCAGGTCGGTGAAAACGTCATGGAGCAGTTCCTCGGTGTCGAAGCTGCCTCTCAGATCGCCGCCATAGGCCAGATAGCCGTCAACGGCAGCCTCGCCGCGTTCGGCGCGCTCGCTATTCGTCATCATGACGAACCTCCAGAGTGTGTGAAGTGGGAAAGCGGGCGGCAGCGCCTTATGGCACTGCCGCTGGCTAGGTGTCCGCTAGAACGGAATGTCGTCGTCGAGCGTATCGGAGGCGAATGCGGGCCGCTGTTCGGCGGATGACTGACGCTCATCAGCGCTCTTCTCAGAGGCGGGGCGCAGCAGCGTCATGAAGCCGGTCTGGCCGACGCGGAAGCGAGTGACGGAAAAGTATTTGCCGTCCGCCTGAACGCGCTCACTGTCCATATCGCCACGGATCTGGAGCATGGCGCCCTTCTTGCCGTGCTTCTTCAGGAAGCTGATCAGATCCTTGCGGAAGGTGGCTACATCGTACCAGTTCACATTGTAGATCGGCTTGCTCTGGCGATCGGTGCCGGCGTAGTCATTTGACGCGATCGAGATGAAAGCGACTTCTGTAGTCGAACCGTTAGCACGACCAATCTCGCGGATAACGGCGTCTTGGCCGAGGTGGCCCGTGATGTCAAAGCTGGCCATAATAGTCTCTCCTGTCGATCCTGGTGACCGTCTGGCGCGTATCGCCAACTGCTTCTCGATCATCAGGTTCAACTTCATTCCCTCATTTCTTGAATTTGAGGGCGGGATGGACCGTCCGGGTAAATGCGTATCCGGGTTGGCACTTATAGGGGTGGCAATTCGATAAATTGAGATTGGGATTTAAGGATATGAGGCAGAGGTGTAGATGGGTGTGCTTATACGGTCCCGTGTGGGTTTTCAGCCTTGCTGAAAGCGCCGTAGGCGCCTGCCCCTCGCGCTTGTGCGAAGGAGAAGGCGCCGGTGCAGGGATGGCAGGGGACTAATTTTGTTGGCCAATTTGAGTGCTTCCTAAGAAGCAATCTTCATAATGGGCGACAGTATACAAGTCCGCCACCGGAGAGCTGTGTTTCGTGCTGATCTGTCAATCGCACACTCTCGGACTGGCCCCGACAACTAGACACCAAAGGTTGATTGTATCATGAAAAAAGTCATATTTCGATCCTGGGTCGAGGTAGCGTTACAGTCTGAAACGCTCGTATCACGCTAGGGACCAACCAACCGCTCCACCCCGAAATTGATAGCTGTAGGGATTTGAATGGTCCGCGCATTTAGACTGCTCCAAAACGTCGGCCGGTTCGATAATGTCGGCGCAGGGGCGCAGCTTCCGTTTGATCGGCTTAGTGTAATCTACGCTGAGAACGCTCGGGGCAAGACCACTCTAGCGGCCATTCTGCGGTCGCTTTCTACGGGTCGAGCGGACCTCGTGACTGAGCGGTCCCGGCTCGGCGCTCAGCACCCTCCCCGTGTGGTTGTCGAGCTGGGGGACGGCGGTAATGCGGTTTTTGAGAATGGAGCCTGGTCGCGCATTGCTACAGACGTAGTGGTATTCGACGACACCTTTGTCGCCGAAAATGTCTGCTCAGGTATCGAGGTCGGCACTACGCATCGTCAGAACTTGCACGAACTGATCGTCGGTGCGCAGGGGATCGAATTGGCGCGCGCGCATCAGGCTGAAGTTGACCTAGTTGAATTACACAACCGAGAACTTCGGGAAAGAGAGGCCGCGATTCCCGCGAATGTAAGGGGTGATCTGACCATAGATGCCTTCTGCGCGCTCGCGATGATCGCCGATTTGCCCAAGCAAATCGAGGAAGCCGAACGCCGTATCGCCGCCGCCCGCGACGCTGCCCGAGTTGCCGAAGCGCCGACGTTCCCGGTGCTGCGTTTACCGAACATTGAGCTTGGACTGCTTCAAACGCTCCTCGCTAAGGGGCTTCCCGAACTCGATGCCGAGGCTCTTGCGCTTGTGCAACAACACATCGGACATCTTGGACACGGCGGTGAGGCGTGGGTCGCCGAAGGAATGAACCGGGCGGCTGAGGTGGCTCGGCACGGACACCAGAGTTGCCCCTTTTGCGCTCAAGACCTCGCAGAGTCACCGCTCTTGGACCACTATCGTGCTTATTTCAGCGAGGCCTATGAAAGCCTTAAGCGCGAGATCGAGGAGTTAGCGCAAACCTTCCGTGCGACACAAGGTGGCGACTCGCCCGCGGCATTCGAACGGAGCGTTCGTGAAGCGGCCGAACGCCAAGCATTCTGGAAGTCTTTTGCTGACGTACCGACTGTAGAAGTTGACACCGCGGCTATCGCGCGGACGTGGAAGGTTGCCCGAGAGAAGGTCGAAGCGCTGCTGGAGGCTAAGCAGGCCGCGCCGATGGATGCATTGACGGTGCCCGACGACGTGGTGAAGTCAGTAGCTGAGTATAACGAACATTGCGATCGTATTAGGGATCTTTCGGAAATTCTTGGCGCTGCAAATCCACATCTAGATGCTGTCAAGGAGCAGGCCCGCGAAGCAAACGTCCCCACCCTGGAGAGCGACCTTCGCAGCCTACGTGCTGTGGAGGCTCGATACGACGTGAACGTCGCGCGATTGTGCGAAGCATACATTGCAGAGAAAAATGCAAAGGCCGCTACGGAGCAGCGACGCTCAGATGCACGCGCTGCGCTTGACCTGCATCGGCAAACCGCCTTCCCAGCCTATGGCATAGCCATCAATGACTTTTTGCGACGCTTCAATGCTAGCTTCCGAGTTGGACCGGTTGATCCCGTGAACACAAGGGGCGGTCCGGCCGCAAACTACACTTTGCTCATTGATGGCAATCCTGTGCCGCTATCAGGCAACCCGGGCGAATCCAGTTTCCGCAACACCCTCAGTGCCGGCGATCGCAACACCTTGGCTTTGGCATTTTTCTTCGCGAGCATGCATGCTGACCCTCAGCGGGCTCAGAAAATCGTGGTCATCGATGATCCTATGACGAGTTTGGACGAACACCGCACTCTGCACACTCTGCAGGAGATGGATCGATTGGCGCGCGACGTGGCCGGGATGATCGTTCTCTCACATTCGAAGCCGTTCTTGCTCGGTGTATGGGACAAGATCCAACAGCTCCCGAAAACGGCCATCGAGGTCCGAAGGTCAGGCATGGGGTCAACGCTTGCTGGCTGGGACGTGAACGCCGCATTGGTGACCGAGCACGACCGTCGGTATGCGGCATCCGTAGCATACCTTGAGCACGCCGACCCGGCGACCGAGAGACGGGTGGCTGAGGCATTAAGGCCAATGCTTGAGGCGTACTGCCGGGTGGCTTATCCGGCCAACTTTCCTCCGGGCAGTCTCCTTGGCCCGTTCCATCATCTTTGCGTTCAGCGTATTGGAACGGAGCAACAGATTATGAGTGGAGCAAATGCTGAAGAATTGCGTGCACTACTCGACTACGCCAACCGATTTCATCACGATACTAATGACGCATATGCAACCGAGATAATTAACGACGAGGACTTGGCGGACTTCACACGTAGAACGTTAGCCTATATTCGACGCCCATGAACAATTTAAGGTCGGATGTTGGAGGGGACAACGAACATTCAAGAGTATTATGGGAATTTTCGTTATTAGAATGTTCAAGCGGCAAAGCTTTGGGGCGTAAGCTGGCGGTCGCTTACATCAGTGTCTTGTGCCGGCCGGAAAGCGAGAATCCAGTCTGCCGCCTTGCTGGCCTGACTGGCAGCGCGGACGATGGCGCGTTTGTCCTCCCGCAGAACCTCTAGCCAGGAGCCGATATAGTCGGCGTGCCGAACGGTTGGCTCGATCCCGAGGGCGGCGCATGTGAAGGCCGCTGTCACCTCAGCGATGAGCTCTTCGAAAGCATATTTCCTGCAACCGAAGGAGCCGGAGAGATCGCGGTCAAGGCGCGAAGGATGGCCTGTGGCATGGGCGACCTCATGCAGGGCTGTGCGATGCCAGTCAATCGGGTCGAAATAGGCCTGCGGCGGCGGCACCTGTACGTAGTCATGACGTGGCACATAGAAGGCGCGGTCCCCGCCAATTCGAAAGTCGATTCCGGTCGCGGAGATGATTGCCTGGACCGTGGGGTCGATCAGGCCTTCCTGCACTGGCGGAGCCTCGGGGGCAATGTGTTCGGGAAGCCCCTCGCACTGATCGGCGTTGAAAACGGTGAAGCGTTTCAGAAAGGGAATGGCGGAAGGCTCGTCGCCAGACTGAAGGGCGCGGTCCTTCTCGGATTGAGGCACGAATTTGTCGGAATAGACCACGGTAGTGCCGCGCTCGCCTTTGCGGACATTTCCACCAAGGGAAAGAGCCTGCCGGAAAGTGAGCCAGCTTTGGCCGGCAAATCCCCGCTCGATGGCAGCGCCCCAGAGCAGCAGGATATTGATGCCGGAATAGGTGCGGCCGGTTGAGGCGTTCAGTGGCATGGCAACAGAGGAATTTCCATTGCGAGCCCATGGCTGAACCCAAGGCAGCCGGCCGTCTTCGAGTTGGCTGATGATCTTGTTGGTGATCTCTTCGTAGATGTCCGCGCGCTGTGTGCGCGGTAGAGCTTTGCGAGGCATGGCGGGTCTCCTGAGCAGGCTCCAGAGGCCTTTCCTCTGGCCAAAGCCTGTCAGTCCCGCTGTCTGACTTTTACACTTTGCTCATGGTGGTGGCGCCGGGCGGTATAGGCGTATTGTCATGGAGGCAGGCGAAAAGTTCAGAAACGGTCGTTTCCAACGATTCTGCGAGAGAATACATGACATCGGTTTGAATACGTGAATCTGTATAAAATAGGTGCATCGTGTGATAGAAGAATGTCGTGATAGAAACGTTTATGATCTCTTGAACATGCGTATGAAGAATGCGAGGGATTGAAATCACATAAACAGCGCTATCATTTGGCGGCGCATAAAAATTCTGAGGTAAGTTTTCGAGAACGGCGCTAGTGCAACGTGTAACGATAAGCGAGCCTACGGTATATATTGGAGTGTTGTATTTCGTGGACAGGGAATAGAGAAACTGTTCGTGCCGCTTCTGATGGGCGGCAGCGATAGCGACCCTTACGCTTATTTTGGACGAAGGTTTTGCCATGGCGGCGGTTTATAGCAGGCGTATATATCGGGCAAGAGTAAACGATATACCAGCGAGTTAGCGTGGACAGCCCCGGTGGCAATACCGGGGCTGCGCAAAGCGAGTTTAGTGTCAGGCCGCCAAGACGAGATCGGGCCGGGATTGTTGTAGCCGTTGAAGGAAGCCCAGGGCTTCCTGATCTGGCACCGTGAGGCGCATCTGGTAGGCATGGCGTTGCGCTTGGGCACCTAGGGAGGTCCAGAATGGAAGATCGTCGGCTTTCCAGCCACGAATCTCGATCACGGGTTTGTCCATGAAGCGAGTGGGCACAAGGTGAAGGCGAGAAGCGGTGTGGCTTATGGATCGCCCCTCTCTCAGCTGGGAGATAAGGTGATCGGGTTTCTGACGGGTTTCGATGTCGGCAAGCATTTGGGCCTGGTTGGCAGTGAGCAGCCGGCCAACAACGGAATCGCCGTTGTCATCCATTATGCGACGGACGGAGATGTCCGAGGAGTCGAATGACCGCCAGAGGTGGAGGCTGGCACCGTGGAGGATATGGACCAGGCGTTTCAGGATTTGAGCCGGTTTGGATTGAGCGGCTTCCCAGAGGCGCGTGAACTCTTCCCGGTCGATCTCATCGTAGCGCATGATGAGGGCGTTTTCTGACTGATGCCAGCGTGATGAGGGGCTGTCGAGCGTGAGGATGGTGTAGGGAATACCGTTATCTCCTGCAGCCAGCCGGGGCATGGACGCGAGGATGGGCGTTTGTGTTTTACGGTCCTTGAAATAGCCCGATATGAAGTCCGGATCGATTGAGAGAGCATCCAAGGAGCGTGGGTGGAGGATGTCGGTTGTCTCATAGACAGAGACATAGCCGGGCAAGAATGCTTCTGGATCGGCAGGGAGCTGATGGCGTTCAAGCAAACGGATTTCATCGGCGGTGATCATGGATATCTCGTGATCGAGGATGCCTTGTGATTTTGCCTGTTCGAGCGAGGCTTCCAGCAGGCCGAAGAATTCTGCGAAGATGGCGTTCTGCGTTGCGAATGGCAGCGCGAGGAGCCTGTTGAGCCAGCGTGTTATGGCAGGCAGGTCAGAGATCGCGGCTGCGTTAGCGGTCAGTTTGAGACCAGTGAGCTCCTCGAATTTAGCTGCAGAGATACACGCTTTTCCCGAGGCGAGCTGATGAACCCAGTTGCGATAAGCGCCAAAGGCGTATGGGCCTTCCAGATTGTCCAGGGCGGAAAAGAGCTGGTCGCCGGCCGAACGTCTATCGGCTTTCGTGAAGGCCCCAAGCACCTCAAGACGGCGGGCGATGGTGGAAATAAAGCGCTTCTGACCGGCGAGATTTGTAGATACAGGCCGGAAGCGCGGGGGTACCGCCTGATTGGAACGGTGCGAGCGTCCAAGACCTTGAATGGCTTTGGAAGCGCGCCAGCCCGGTTCGATAAGATAATGGCTGCGACGCTTCTGGTTTTTGTGGTCGAGACTGGCGTGATAGGAACGGCCCGTACCGCCAGCGTCGGAGAAGACGAGCAGATCCGCATCACCTGCCATGAAGCGCGCTGCTTCAGCTGGGTTTGAACTGGCCGGCCGGGTTACAAGCGCGCGGGATCCATTGGCCATGACCAGCCGACGGGAGCGGCCGGTACACTCGGCCAGGCGATCAGTACCGAAATGAAGAACGAGCTGGTCGAGAGCGCCCAGGCATTCAGGGAGCAGGAGAAGGCGGGTCAAGAGGGCTTCTCTTGCTGCGATTGCTTCGGGGCAGACGACGTAGTTGCCGTCCTTGTCGAGCAGAGGTGTGGTGTCGACGATCTCGCCGTCTTCATAAATCGGCTGTTGCTTGATGACGGGGAAGGCGTTCTCAAGATAATCGATCACATATTCTTTGGGCGTGATGTCGATATTCTCGATGCCCATATCGCCAGCGTGCTTCAACCTGCGGTCGAGAACGGACTGATTGGTGGATGTGACCTGCACGACCGGGGCAAGGCCATTGGAAATGTCTTCCTCAATGGCCTGGATGAGTGCTGGTGACTGTATGGTTTGAAGCAGGTGGCCGAAGAACCGGAGTTTAGTGGATTCAAAAGCCGAGAGCGCGGCCGCTTTTGCTGATCTGGAATTGGTGGCGTTGGTTTCATCGACAATGCCGGTGGATTCCAGAGCGGCCTGGAGATTGGAATGGATTACGGTCCAGGCGGCGGACCATTCATCCCAGAGAGCGATATCGTCTGGTGTGAAGTCGTGGGTGAGAGGATCATAGGAGACACCCTCGTAGCTGAGGGAACGGGCGGTGTAGAGTCCCCTGCCCTTCAGCTCTCTCATCAGCAGCTCAAGAGCTGCAGGACCGCCAGCAGAGAGATTGGAAAGGCAGGCTTCACGGGTATCGAAGGGCGTCTTCGAGCAGCCCCACAGGCCGAGGCGCGTGGCGTATGCCAGATTTTCGACGTGAGAGCCGCCGGTGGCGGAGACGTAAACGATGCGGGCCTCAGGGAGCATATTTTGAAGGCGCAGGCCAGTGAGGCCGGTTTGGGATGCCTTACCCATACCGATCTTGCCCTGGATCTGGATCGCAGAGCCCATGGCATGGGCCTCATCGAAGATGATCAAGCCGTCGAAATCGGTGCCGAAAGCTTCGATGATCTGGTCGATGCGGGCACGGCGCGCTTGGGTGGAGCCCATACGCAGTGTTGCATAGGTCGCAAAGAGGATGCCTTCGACGTTGGAGATATCGTCGTTGGCCGAGATAGCTTTGAGATCGATGATTTCATGGGCGCGGCCACCAAGAGCGGTCCAGTCTCGCCGGGCGTCTTCTATCAAGGTGGCGCTTTCTGAAATCCAGAGGTGACGGGTGCGGCCGCGGCATAGATTGTCCATCAGGATGCCGGCGATTTCGCGCCCCTTCCCTACTCCGGTGCCATCGGCGATGAAGTAGCCATAGCGATAGGCGTGGCCTTCAGGGTGCTCATTGACGTCAAGAGCGCTTTCATTGGGCAGATAGGCTCCGGGAATGAAGCGTTCGTGTGCCTGACCTGCGTAGATGATGGATTCCAGTTGGGCGTCGGTGAGTATGCCTGACTTGATTACTCGGGCGGGAAGGCACGGCTGGTAGGTAGGTTTGGGCGCAGGCACAGATGCCATGGAGAACGTTTCAACAAGCGGGGTGATATGAGGTTTGGCATCTTCGAGAGCCACACGGCTGGGGCGGTATCGCGCGAAGATGGCAGAGTCTCCGGCTGGCTGGGCAGATTGAGGCTCGGTGGTGCCATATTGCAGGGGTTTTCCGGGAAGCGGAGGACGGAATGTGCCGAAGGACCGGACTCTGGACGTGCGGGTGGCAGAGCCTTGGCCGAGATCCAGACCAAGTTGTCCTGAAACTGGAGCATTGGATGGAGCCGCGCCTGGTTGAACATTGGAAGCGCGGCGGATGTCCTGAGCGGTAGTTTTCAGCTCGTCATAGTCGGCGATAGGTTGAACGTCGGGGAGCCTTCGCGGAGCGCGTTTGATCAAGCGCAACAGAGCAGTAGCGGTAGAGACGCCTGCGTGTGCGAAGAGCTTGGGAGCGAGACTCAACAGAACGTCACACTCTGCCCGGTCGCCCAGGACGGCAGACAATGCCTTGGAGTCCGTTAATCGTGCTGGCAGCAAGGCGACGGCAACACCTTCGCTATCAAGGCAGGATATAAGGGTCTTCAG
>CAZCEG010000024.1:0-14097 GCA_964497275.1 uncultured Oceanicaulis sp. | reverse complement strand
GGTCAGCCGGTGTGCCGCCGCGCTCTCGGCGCTAGGGAGGCTGGAGGGGGCCGATTCGGCGCCTCTGGTCGTCGTCATCGCGGCCGATCGCAGTCAGATGGCAGACTATTTTGCAATGGCCGCAGAGCTGCGCAGCGCAGGCCTGCGGGCAGAGGCTTTCACCGGCAATGGCAATATGGGCAAGCAGCTGAAATATGCCGACCGGCGCGGCGCGGCCTTTGCCGTGATCTGCGCAGAAGATGAGCGCGCGCAAGGACTTGTGACCATCAAGGATCTCAAACTCGGCGCGGAACTGGCCGAGGCCATTACCGACCGGGACGAATGGAAAGAGCAGAAGCAACAGTTTTCGGTGCCGCGCGGCGAGCTGGTGGCCGAGATCACGAAGCGTCTGTCCGCACGCTGATCATGCGGCGTTGCCGCAAAAACGGAAACCTGCCTTGCACAAAGGGGTTGACGCAAACCTGTCACTTGAGTCACGTTGATTAACAGACAGGGCCTGACCGTCTTGTCTTCTTGAGTGACGGCTCTGGGGAGGAGACGTCTCTTATCGACCAACCAAAATTTCGCCCGGCATCTTTCGATGCCGGGCTTTTTTTTGACTCGAACTAGGGTCGGTGGCCCTTACTCCCCACCCGCCAGAGGGGCTTCCGGGCGCTGGCGCAAGGTGCGCTGGCCTTCCTCGGAGTTCAGCCAGCTTGTCAGGGCGTCGCCCTCAAGCTCCTGACCGTCCACCCAGACGCGCAGGCGGCCATCGCGGTCCTCAATGCGCAGGCGGCGCTCGCTGCGCTGCATGCGGCCCTCAGGACCGCCTGAGCGCATTACGACGACGCGGCGCTCGCCATCACCATCCTCGCCAAGGAAGACGGCGTGCCGTTCCCGGAAGTCGGCCATGCGGCCCTCCAGCCGCTCGCGGGCAGCGCGAAGCTCGTCGCGCTCCTCGTCGGTCATGGGGCGCGTCACGCCATCGCGGGTCACCTCACCGCGCGCCAGCGCCTCGTCTATCGCATCAAGGCCAGCCTGCATGCCGGTCGCGCCTGCGCGCAGGCCCATCACCCGGGCGCGTTCGCCTTCAATGCGGGCAAGCCGCCCGGCTTCGCGTGCCTCTGCGGCGATGTCGCTGGCGTGTTCGCGGGCGCGCTGGACCATCACGCGCACCTGTTCGCGGTGCGCTTCACGGTCAAATCCTGCATCGTCGCGCCATTCGAAGCGGAAACCGCCTTCCGGGGCGCCGGGCAGTGCTGCCAGCGCCTCGCGCAGGTTTTCCACCGCTTCGCGCAAGGCCGCGCGTTGTTCCGCGCTCCACTCGGCGCGCTCTTCGAAGTCGAAATCGAACACGAAGCGGCCACTGCGGCCTTCGCCCAGAGCCTCCTCCAGCGTACGTCCGGCTTCATCGCCGATTTCCACCGTGCCGTTATGGATGACGATGACGCGCCGCTCGATCTCACGCGGGGCTTCCGGCGCGGCGGGCGGTGCTGGGGTGGCGGCAATCAGTAGCGGGCTCGCGGCAACGGCCCAGATGAGGTGTTTCATGGATGTGTTCCTCCCGAAGATGATTTCCTGAATGCGCCTCAGCGCCTTACCGGGACATGACCGCAGACTTAATTCGTGGACGGACGGCAACGCGGTCTGGCCCGCTTCCTGCTTGCCAGTCTGAACGCGCGGATGGACGAGAGTGGCCATTGCCGCCTTAATGTTCGCGGGGATTTGAGAGGGGATGCGCCGATGCGTTTTGATCGCCGCCAGCTATTGGCAGGAATGGGGGCAGCCGGGCTTGCCGCCGGGGCGGGCCGGGCAGACGAGCCGGAAACCTTTCGCATTGCCGAGGCACCGGTGCGGCCTCTGGAAGCGCAGATCGCCCGGCTGATCGTCATGGGCTTTGTCGGCAGCGCGCCGGACGGGGCCGGTGCGGACGCGATGGTGGCGCATCTGGAGAACCGCGCCATCGGCGGTGTGCTGATGCTGCGCCATAAGGCGCGCGAGCGTGATCCGGCTCTCGCGCTGGCCGCGCGTCTGCGCGCTGCATCGTCCACGGCGTGGCTTGCGATTGATCAGGAAGGCGGCGTGGTCCAGCGCCTTGGCGCAGACATGGGCTTCACCCGCATCCCGCGCGCCACCGAGCTGACCCCGCGCGGGCTGGAGGCGGCGCGTGACCTGTTCACGACTGCCGCGCGCGAGCTGGCCGATGCGGGCTTCAACATGAACCTCGCCCCGATCGCCGATCTGCATGACCCCGATAATGACGCCATCGGCCAGTATGGCCGCGCCTATGGCGGTGATCCCGACAGCGTGGCGGCCTGGTGTGCTGCCTTCATCGAGGCGTTCGAGGCCGAAAACATTGCCTGCGCGATCAAGCATTTTCCGGGGCATGGCCGCTCACGGGGCGACAGCCATGACGGGTTTGTCGACATCACCTCCACCTGGTCATTTGAGGAAGCCGCCCCCTTTGGCCAGCTCATGCGGTCTGACCATGCCCATCTCATCATGGGCGCCCACCTGATCAACCGGCGTCTCGATCCTGACGGTCTGCCTGTCACGCTCTCGCGCCGGGTGCTCCACGGCCTGCTGCGGCAGGTGATGGGCTATCAGGGTGCCGTCATCACCGATGATCTCGACATGGGCGCTATCCGCCACCACTACTCGCGCCGCGATGCGGTGATCGGGGCGCTGAAAGCGGGTAATGATCTCCTGCTCATCTCCAACTCTGCCAATCCGGACCCCGACCTGCCCGCCAACATCCAGCGCTGGGTGATGGCGGCCATCGAGACCGGCGAGCTGACCGAAGCGCGCATCGCAGAGGCCAATCAGCGGCTTGATATGCTGGAGGCGAAGGTTAGGGGCTAACGCCCTTTCATCGCTTCTGCCGCGCGGGCATTGGCGGTGATGGCCGCCCAGTTGCCGCTGGCGAGGTCTTTCGCTTCGACGATCCACGACCCGCCGACGCATAGGACATTCTTCAGGGCGAGATAGTCCGGCGCGCGCTCGCGGCTGATCGAGCCGGTAGGGCAGAAGCGGATATCTGGCAGCGGCCCTGCGAGAGCCTTCAGGTAGGCGATGCCGCCAGCGGGCTCTGCGGGGAAGAATTTGAGCACCTCAAAGCCCTGCTCGCGCGCGGCCATGGCCTCTCCGGCGGTTGCAACGCCCGGCAGGCAGGCAAGCCCTGTCGCCAGCATCGCCTCCCCGAGGGCCGGTGTGAGGCCGGGGCTGACGAGGAAGGCGGCGCCATGCTTTGCCGATCTTGCGGCATCCTCAGGCGTGCGCACCGTGCCCATGCCCACGATGAGGTCCGGCGCGGCATCCTGCATCGCCTTCATCGCATCAAGGGCGATGGGCGTGCGCAAGGTCAGCTCGATCACCTTCAGCCCACCAGCGGCCAGCGCGCGTGCCAGCGGGGCTGCGGTCTCGATGTGCTCCACGGTCAGGACGGGAATGACGCTCGCTGCGTCGATGACGGATTGCAGGCTGGGCGGGGTCATGTCTTGGCCTTGTGCAGAGTTCGAGATCGCATTGGTGTGACGTGTAGCAGGCTTGATCGCGGCGATCCCGCCCTTTCGGGTTAGCCTCAGCTCATGCGTCGTGTCTGATCCAGCGCCAGCCGCACCAGACGGTGTTCCAGATGGTCGCGCCAGCTGGAGGGGCTGGCAAGCCCAATACGGTCCAGTTCTGCCGCGAACGCACCGGCTTCAGGTGCCGCCGTCATGGCTCTCCATAGAGTGGCGATCTGTCCTCTTCGGGTTGCGGTCCTGTCCCCCAGCCATTCCAGTGCGGATTTGAGGTGCTGCTCCTCTGAGGTGAGCTCGCTCCCCAGCGGATAGTCCGGCAATAGCCCGGCTTCGCGTGCGGGCGCGAGAATGCTTGCCACCCGCTCAGGCGTATTCTGGCGCGCTTGCGCTGGCAGCTCGAAGTCCGCCTCAAGCTTTCCGGCGGCCTTGGCGGCATCAAGGAAGGCATCCTGAAACCGGCTGTCGGCAATGTGGGCAAGCGCGATCGCGACCTCGCGGTCGGTCTTTCCGCGCAAATCGGCTGCGCCGTATTCCGTGATCACGATATCGCGCAAATGGCGCGGTACGGTCACTTCCGCGCCGCCTTGCCAGACGATGTTGGAGGCCGTCTTGCCCTTCGAGGTGCGGGTGGCGCGCAAGAGGATGACGGAGCGCGCCCCCTCCAGCTCATGACCCATGGCAGCAAAATTGTACTGCCCGCCGACGCCGCTGACCACGCGGCCATCCATCAGCGTATCCGACATCGCGGCGCCCCGGCCATTGACCATCATCGCGGTGTTGATGAAGCGGGCATCGCGCCTTTGCAGGCGGGTGATTTCCTCATAGCCAAAGAGGTCGTTGACGAAGGAAACCCCCGTCATCTCGATGCGCGCACGGTCCTCATCGCTCAAGGCGCGCAGCCGCTCATAGAGCGCGACAGGCCCGGCGAAGAAACCGCCATGCAGGGCTCTGCCCTCATCAGCCTCAAGGCTAGCCGGATTGGCTAGCAGCGCACGCTGCCGGTCAGGGTCCATCACCACCCTGCGCTTGATGATGCCGGCCTGATAGAGGTCCAGAAGGCCGAGCGTCAGCATCTCGCTGCAGCCGTACAGGCCTTGCTCAAACGGGCCGTGGCCCTGGCAGGCATCCTGAAGCGCGCTGTCATGGCCGAGACTTGCCAGCAGGCGCTCCCAGTCAGAATTGCGCTCATGGCGCAGGCGCAAGCCGCCTGCCACCGCATCGGAAAGCGCGCCAATCCCGGTCTGCAGTGTGCCGCCATCCTTCACCAGCGCGCTGGCAAAAAGCCCGATGGCCCAGGCCGCATCGCTGACCGCCTCGGCCGGGATCGGAAACAGGGTGTAGCTGCCTGCATCGAACACCCCGTCAAACCAGCCGGCCGGCACTTCCGCGGCGTTACCCATGTATGGCAGTGCGCCATTGATCTCGCCCAATACCAGACCCTTCCCGCCAGCAGCGATTTTCGCGCGCAAGGCCGGGATCATGTCCAGCGACAGGTCGGGATTGCATGACAGGCTGACATGGCCCTCAGGGCCTTGCGCAATCATCTGCGCAGCCACGTTCATCCCGGAATTGAGGATGGTGCGCGCGGCATGGGTGTAGTTGGCGCTGACATAGTCGCGCTGGGCTGATGCGTTGTTCAGGAGACCGCCCGGCGGCAGGAAAAACTCCTTCACGCGCACGTTTGAGGGCAGGGCGTTTCTGCGCCGGTCTATGGCATAGTCCAGCGCGGGATAGCCGTCATAAAGCCGCCTTGCGATGGGCCCGAGAAGGCGCGCGGCCAGCGCATTGGGCGCGCGCGGCACCTCCAGCGTCAGGGCGGTAAAGATGGTGAGGTTCAGCTCAGGATCGGCCTTCGCGCGCGCATAGAAGGCGTTCGCAATGTGGTTTGCCTTGCCAAGTGCCAGCGGCAGGCCCAGCACGATGGTCTTGCCCACGCGCTCAATCGCGAGATCGACGCAGGCCTCGGCCGTGGCAAGCTGCGCTGGACGCAGTGGGGAACTCGGCATGGGGACACTCGCTATCGGCAGGCGGGGCGGTCAGACTAGCTGCGTCCTGCGGAGGCTGTCATCGCCAAGTTCGCGGGCCTGCTTGACAATCGCCATGACGGTCCGCCTGCTTGGGGTGAGAACAGCCGCCGCTTCGGAGCCTGCCCATGATCCTGCGATCCTTCACGGACCATCCGGCCAGCGCCGGACAGACCTATCTGGAGCATATGGGCTTCGCGATCCGGGTCGGCGGCCTGCTGCTCTGGGCGGGCCTTGCGGCGATCCTTCATGCCCTTCTGCCATTCGTGTTTCAGACCACAGCCTCGAAGATCATCGCCAGCCTGCATGCCGAGATTACCGGCAAGGCCTGCGAGCCGGATCAGGGCTGAGCCTCCAGCGGCCAGATCAGCGGGATCAGCGTTACCGTCACCAGCATGACGATGATGTTCAGCGGCAGGCCGACTTTGACGAAATCGGTGAAGCGGTAATGGCCGGGGCCATAGACCAGCGTGTTGGTCTGGTAGCCGATGGGCGTCGCAAAGGCTGCGCTGGCAGCAATCATCACCGCGATCACATAAGGGCGCGGGTCCAGTCCGGCGGCTACAGCCAGCGCAATGACCACCGGCGTGATCACAATGGCGACGGCGTTGTTTGTCACGGTTTCGGTCAGGATGGAGGTTACCGCAAAGACCGCCGCCAGCAGCATCAGGGGCGACGCGATGGCGAGGAACGGCCCGGCGGCAGCGACGATCAGCTCGATTGCACCGGTATTTTGCAAGGATGCCCCGATGGCCAGCATGGCCACGATCAGGGCCAGGATCCGCCAGTCAATGGTATCGAAGGCCTCTTCGGGGTCGAGGCAGCCACTGAAGAGCACCACGGCCACGCCGATGACGGCAAGGCCCGCAATCGGCATGACGTTGAAAGCGGCCAGCAGCACGACGCCGACCAGCGTCAGGCCCGCTGCCAGTGCCCGGTCGCGGCGATAGGCCTGTTCGGTGGGCGCAGAGAGATCGACAAGGCCGAGCTCACGCGACATGCGCTCGATATTCTCCGATGTGCCTTCCAGAAGCACGCTATCGCCAACATTGAGGCGCACTCGACCGAGATGCTGGTCAATCTCCCCGCCATGGCGGTGGATGGCCACAACGTAGACGCCAAACCGGCGCCGCAGGCGAAACGATTTAAGGGGTGCGCCGGTCAGGCGGCTGCCCGGTGCGACAACCGCTTCCACCAGCATGGCTTTCTGCTCGGAAACGGCTTCCAGATCGTCGGCGCCGATCAGCATGTCGCCTTCGCGCTTCAGCGAGAGCACTTCGCTCATGGGCGATTCCAGTACCAGCCGGTCACCCGCCTGCAAGGTGACGGTCTCGATCTCGTGGCGCACAGATAGCGAGTTGCGCAGCACATCAAGCAGGCTGACATCCCGGCTGGAGAAGAGCGAGAGCGTTGCCGGGTCGCGTCCGATCAGGGGT
The DNA here is from genome assembly GCA_964497275.1 of uncultured Oceanicaulis sp. Classification (GTDB taxonomy): domain Bacteria; phylum Pseudomonadota; class Alphaproteobacteria; order Caulobacterales; family Maricaulaceae; genus Glycocaulis. Next base: position 7,137 of record CAZCEG010000024.1, on the reverse strand, counting down.
GACCCTTCCGGGATAACCGCATCGGTAATGAAGCGGACGGGGCCGTGATCGGTAAGGGCGCTGAAATCCTGACGATCAGGCAGGAGACGCGGCGCCACGATAAGCAGATAGATCACGCCGGCAATGGCTACGCATATGCCCAAACCGCTGAACTCGAATATGCCGAACGGTTCGAGGCCATTGGTGCGCGCCACGCCGTCTACCAAGAGGTTGGTGGACGTGCCGATCAGGGTGCAGGTGCCACCGAAGATGGCGCAGAAGGAGAGCGGCATGAGCAGGCGCGATGGCGCCATGGACAGCTCCCGGGCGAGCGACATCACCACAGGGATCATCATCATCACCACCGGGATATTGTTCATGAATGCAGAGATGGCGACGATGACCACGAACAGCGAGCCGACCGCGACGAGCTTGTTGGTGCCCATATGCCGCCTGATGATGGAAGTAAGCTGAATCACCGCACCGGTGCGCACGAGCGCGGCGGACAGCACGAACATGCAGGCAATGGTCAATGGCGCAGAGTTCGCCATGGACGAGATCATGGAGTCGGTTGTCAGGAGCCCTGTCGCCAGAAATACGGCAACGGCGCCGATGGCAACCATCTCCGGCGGGAAGCGCTCGCTGGCAAAGACCGCGAGCATGACGCCGAGGAATCCGAGCGCCAGCCATCCCGCATTGGGCCCCAGCCATTCAATCATGTGTGTGTGCTCCCGCTTGCCGCCGAATTATTCACTCCTGCGGCCCGGTGTAAATGACGGTTTTTGCAGCGCAAGAAAATGTCCGCAGTGCTGCGCATACCGCTTTTGATGGAAAAAATCTGGCGTAACTATGCACCGGGGACTCCTGGCCAGAAACGACCTTGCGGTTTCGGTTTCCGGGCTGGTTGCGATAGGGTGAGCTCTAGCAGAGCGGGGCGAGGCATGTTTGGTGGACGCAAGGCAGAAGAGCGCCGCCGCGATGAAATTCGCGTGGCCGGTGTTGCATGCGACAATGCGCTGGCCGCCTTGCGCGCGGATAACCTCGCCAAGGCCCGTGCCGAGCTGGCCGCCGTGCCCAAGCGCATCGACTTTGCCGATATCGGCTGGAAGGTGGAGCTGGTCGCGGCGCTCGTTGATCTCATGGCCGGACGGCGCAAGCAGGCAGTGACCCGCCTGACCATTGTCTGCTCGCGGCTGGACGAGACCGACCTGTCACGCGACGACAAGGGCTATCTGCGGCTGTTCGCGCTCTATCGCGCCATCGAGGCGTCCAAGGACCGCAAGGCGCCCCAGGAATTGCGCGATCTGGTGGACGATTTCCGCTTTGATCACACGCTGGTTTCCCCGGCCTTGAAGACCGGCTTCCCGCTGAAGAAGACCGAGGAGGCCCAGCCCGCCCCGCCGCCCATGGCGCGGCCGGACAAGGCCGATCTTTTCTGAGCTACTGCCGTAGCGAGGCTTCGTTCAGGCTGTCCCAGCGGCGCGGGCTCGTCATCATGGAGCGGACATACTCCATGTTCGCGGCGGCCATGGCAGGGGTGGAGTCAATCAGCGCGACGCGCTCGGCTTCCGCAAACCGCCCCTGCAAGGCGAGCACGAGGGCGAGGTTCTGGCGCACCTGCGGCGTTGCGAGATCATTTTCCATTGCCCTGCGCAAGAGCGGCTCGGCCTCGCCCGGCTCGCCGTCAAGCGCGTAGGAGAGCGCCAGATTGGAGATGATGGAGGGCTCGTTCGGCGCGATGGTCATCGCTTCCTGGAAGCGGGCGCGTGCGGCCGTCGTGCGTCCTGCCTGTTCCAGTGCCACGCCCAGCGCGTTCAGCACGCGCCAGTCATCGGAGCGGACCTGCGCCACGCGCGACAGAGACTCTATCGCCTGCTGGCCGCGGCCTTCGCTGGTCAGCGCCATGCCGTAGGCTGCCAGAAGGTCTGGATCATCGGGGTAGAGCGACAGCGCCTGGCGGGCGACCTCGATGGCGCGCGGTCCGCTGCCCAGCTGGCGCAGCACGCGCGAGAGCTGTGTGGCTGCTTCCCGGTCCGCGGGGTTCAGCTCATGGGCCTCTGCCCAGAAAGCGGCCTGGGTCAGCAGGTCCTGACGCCCGATGGCGGCGCGTTCTTCGGCCGTGGACGGCAGGATGGAGCGCGACTGCAACTGCGTTGTCAGCGCGGCTTCCTGCGGGGTGGGCGGCGCAGCCGTGGTGGCGCAGGCTGTCAGTCCCGTGACGGCAACCATCATGATGGCGGTAGCGGACAAACGCGAGCGCATGGTCTAACCCTGTATGCCAGATGCGATGAAGGGCCATCCTTCATCGCGCCGGTCAAGAAGCCGTTAACGGTCATGGCCCTTCGCCACAGGGCCGACGCAACACGACGAAAGAGGTTCGCCTGATGTCCTTCACCTTTGCCGATCCCGCCAGCGCTCCCCGCCAGGTGCATTTCTGCCCCAAGGCCGATGTCGAGACGCTGCTCTCGCGCCTTCCAGAAGCCGCTGCAGCCCATGCGCGCGGGTCAGGCTTCTCGGGGCGGGCCGGCGAGCTGGTGGTGCTCCCGGGGGCTTCTGAGGCGCTTTACGGGGTGGGTGAGGGGGCAAGCCCGTTTGATGCTGGCGCTGCGCCTCTGACCCTGCCTGAGGGGATCTGGCAGGTCGCAAGCTGTCCGCAAGGCTGGGACCGCACGGTGCTGGCCGTCGCGCTCGGTCTTGGCAGCTATCAGTTCACCCGCTACCGCGCGGCATCGCGTGCCCCTGCACTTTTTGTCTGCCCGCAAGGCGCGGACGAGGCCGGAGCGCTGACCATTATCGCAGGCGCGTATCTGTGCCGCGATCTCGTCAACACGCCTGCTGGCGACATGCTGCCCAGCCATCTGGAAGCGGCCGCGCGTGATATCGCCAAGGCGGGCGGGGCGAAATTCTCTGTCATCACGGGCGATGAGCTGGTGAAGCAGAATTATCCGATGATCCATGCGGTGGGACGCGCATCCACCGACGCGCCGCGCCTGATCGAGCTGCACTGGGGTGATGACGCCCATCCGCGTATCGCGCTCGTTGGCAAGGGCGTGTGTTTTGATTCTGGAGGCCTCAACATCAAGGGCAATGAGGGCATGCGCTGGATGAAGAAGGATATGGGCGGCGCAGCCCATGTCCTTGCCCTTGCCCAGATGATCATGGCGGCAAAGCTGCCGGTGCGCCTGCACGTGCTGGTGCCTGCGGTTGAGAACGCGATTGCGGGCAATGCCTTCCGCCCCGGTGACATACTGTCCTCGCGCAAGGGGCTGACCGTCGAGATTGGCAATACCGATGCCGAAGGCCGTCTGGTGCTGGGCGATGCGCTGACACGCGCCTGCGAGGACAAGCCGGAGCTTGTCATCGACATGGCCACGCTCACCGGCGCGGCGCGTATCGCGCTCGGGCCGGAGCTGGCGCCGGTCTATACCGATGATGACGCACTGGCCGCAGACATGGCGCGGGCCGCCTTGTCGGTCGATGACCCGTGCTGGCGCATGCCGCTCTGGAAGGGCTATGAGAGCCAGATGGACGGCGATATCTCCGACATGTCCAATACCGGGTCTGGCCCGATGGCAGGCTCCATCACGGCGGCCCTGTTCCTGAAACGCTTTGTCGATGCGCCGGTGTGGATGCACATGGACATATTCGCCTGGAACCCGAAGGCGCGCCCCGGCCGTCCTGTGGGCGGCGAGATGCTGGGCGCGCGCGCCGTGTGGGAGGTTCTGAAGGCCCGCTATGGAGGCGCGCGTGGCTGAGGACTATCAGGTCACGTCCGGCGTTGCGCCGATCCGCGTCGAGCCGCGCGACGATGCCATGCAGGACAGCCAGCTTCTGGCAGGCGAGGTCTTCGCGATCGAGACCGAGAAGGATGGCTGGGGTTTTGGCGTCTCGCGCCATGACGGCTATCGCGGCTATGTCGACATGGCGATGCTGTCAGCGCCGGTGCTCATCCCCACCCACAGGGTAAGCGCGATCCGCACCTATGTGTTCAGCGAGCCGAACCTGAAATCGGCACCGCACTTTCTTGTCTCACTCAACGCGAAGATCGCGGCCGGGCGGCGTGAGGGCAAGTTTGTCGAGGCCCAGCGTCTGGGCTGGATATTTGCAGGCCATCTGGCGGCCCTTGATGCCACCGAGCCGGACTGGGTGGCGGTGGCCGAACGCTTCGTGCATTCGCCCTATCAGTGGGGCGGCAAGGAAAGCCTGGGGCTAGACTGCTCCGGTCTCGTGCAGGTGAGCCTTGAAGCAGCCGGCATCCGCATCCCCCGTGACAGCAAGGATCAGGAGGTCTGGGCCCGCACACGCTGGAACGCGGTAGAGACGGACGCAAGCTGGTCCGGCCTGCAGCGCGGTGATCTGGTGTTCTGGCCGGGCCATGTCGGGATCATGACCGACGCGGTGCACCTTCTGCACGCCAATGCCTTCCACATGATGACGGCGCGTGAGCCGCTCGCGCTCGCGGCCCGGCGTATCGCCCATCATCATGCGCCGGTCAGCGGCATTTTCCGCTCGCCTACTGCGCGGGGCTGATCGCTGCCGCCAGAAACGAAAAAGGGCGCATCGATCGATGCGCCCTTTTGCATTTCAGTTTCGGCAAGCCTTGAGGATTATTCGCCGTTACCGTCTTCGGACGTGTCCTCGGCGTCAGCCTCAACCGGAGCCGCACTGTCTTCCGGCGCCTCTTGCGCGGTGTCATCGCCGGTTTCGGTTTCATCGGCTTCGGCGGTCTCAACCGTTTCTGATTCGGCGATCTGGGCTGCCTCAGCCTCAGCCGTCACGCCTTCATCTTCGGGAAGGGGCTCGGGCAGGGGCAGCGGGCTGCCTGACATCTCGCGCATATAGGCGATCAGGTTGATACGGTCTTCCTGGCTGCGAAGGCCGGCAAAGGCCATCGAGGTGCCCGGCACGTAACGGCGCGGTGCCGCGAGGTAGTCGTACATGTTCTGGTACAGCCACTCCGTGCCGTCAGCGCCATAATCGCGCATGGCACTGGAATAGTTGAAGCCGGAGACCGAAGCGACGGCGCGGCCAAGCACGCCCCACATGTTCGGACCGGTGCCGTTGGCTCCACCCTGGTCGAAGGTGTGGCAGGCCACACAGCGGCGGGCAACGCGCTCGCCAGCGTCGACGCTGGCCGTAGCCAGCAGCGCCCCGAAATCGACCGGACCGGTGTCTTCTTCGCCGCCACCGCCCGCCGGACCTTCCAGCAGGGCAGGGTCAATAGGGTAGCCGAGGGTTTCAGGAGCGCTGCCGCTAAAGGCGATATCGCTGATTTCCCGCAGGCCCATTACGACCAGAAGGATCGCGAGAACCGCGCCTGCTACCTTGTTCCAGAAAAGATCGCCCATCGACGTCCTCTCGCCTTGAATTGACACGTATTGCGCGGGTGTTTGGCATGCCCCGCCGCCCGGCGCAACAGCCTGACGCGATAACGGCGCAAGGAAACTGCACCCGGCCCCGATAGTACCGGCAGTGTTCTAGTCGCGTAACGCTGCGTTTCGCATGAGGCAGGTCGTCGCGCCTGTCATGCCTTCAGCCAGGTTTCGATGAGCAGGCGGGAAACCGAATAGTGCGGCGGCGCCCAGCGCATCAGCTCGCCTTCATATAGCGCGCGCGTCTCCTCGCGGGTAAACCAGCGCGCCTCCTCCAGATCATCGCTGGCCACCGGTTCGCCCGGTGCGATCTCTGCCAGCAGTCCGATCATCAGCGTGGACGGGAAGGGCCAGGGCTGGCTCGCGATATAGCGTGTGGACAGGACTGTAAGCCCTGTCTCCTCGAAGGTTTCCCGTGCGCAGGCCTCTTCGATTGTCTCTCCCGGCTCCATGAAGCCCGCGAGCGTCGCATACATGCCCGGCGACCAGGCGGGCTGTCGGCCCAGTACGCAGCGATCTCCGCTGAACGGCAGCATGATCACGGAAGGGTCAGTGCGCGGGAAATGCTCGGTGCCGCAATTGGGGCAGACAAGCTTGGTGGCACCCTCCGCTGGTGTGTTAGGTGTTCCGCAATTGGAACAGTAGGTGCGGCGGCGATGCCAGTTCAGGATCGCGCGGGCGCGGCCCAGAATGGCAGCAAGCCCCGCCTCCGCCATCATGGTCGCCCTGCGGAAATCGAGGCCCGGCGGCGTCTGGCCGGGCTGGGCACTCGCTCCGAACCAGGGCGATTCGCCCTCCAGACCGAGAAATACGAGCCCCGGTGGCACCAGTGCCATGGTTTCGGTTTCCAGCGGATGCAGGGTCAAAGGCTCGCCCGTATGCGACATCACGACATCACCGCCTGTGAAGATCACCGTGCGGGCAGACGGGTGAACGCGGCACGTCTCTATAAAGGCGGGGTCAGCGCGCTGCGGTCCGGTATGGAAGAGGGGCGAGTGGGTGAAGGTGAGTTTCATGAGGGGTCCGGATGCGCGGCGGGGACGGGAAGAGGACCGTCGGCGATCTGTTCCGGGCACGCAAGCGCGAATGCGGCATTGGTCTGCCGACGGCAAACTCTCGGTCCAGTGTGATAAAACCGCCCGCCGGAAGCTTTCCAAAACCTGTATAAAAATAAATGTTTGCGGCAATGCGGACATAATTGCCACGGATTCGCCTTAGTCCGTATCCGGAAAGACACACCGTATATTGCACTGCGGCATTTGCCTGCCCACACCCCTTGCGGAGGCCGGGAGTGAGGGCGCATCTGTCGGCGCACGGGCCCGGGGGGTCCCAAGAAGACGAAAGGTCGACAAGATGAAATCTCTCTTTATTGCCGCTTCTGCAATTGCCCTGATCGCGGGCGCTGCTTCCGCTCAGGAAGGTCCGTTCCGTCTGGGCGTTGGCACCCAGCACATCGACACCGATGGCGCCACCTATGACACGCTCGCGCTGCGTGCCAGCTATGACTTCAACCAGTTCTTCGCTGTTGAAGGCGACCTGCTCATCGGTCTCGGCGACGAGAGCGTCACGATTGGCAACACCACGGTCGATTCCTCGATCGATTACGGTGTGGGCCTGTATGGCGTAGCCCAGTATCCGCTGAACGAGCAGTTCACCGTGTTCGCTCGCGGCGGCTACATCTATGCCGACGTGGAAGGCTCCATCGGCGGTCTGACGGTCACCACCGATGTTGACGGCTGGGCTTTCGGCGCTGGCGCCGAGTGGGCCTTTGCTGGCCCGAATGCGG
>CAZCEG010000023.1:6371-14466 GCA_964497275.1 uncultured Oceanicaulis sp. | reverse complement strand
GGTCGCACCTGGTGAGGAAATGTTCGACCCCTGCCCGCACGATGCGGCAGCAAGGCCCAGCGCAATGATTGCGGCAAATTTCTTCAAAGACATGTTAGTCCCCTCTGCGTCGGCATGCCTGCCTGGCACACCCGCGGTTTCCCAAAGCTCGCAGCAGATCCGACCGGATGGCCGAGTCTGACGGGGTATCCTGTTATACAAGATTCATGTCAGGCCGGTGACATGCTTTGCAAGTTAATGAGGCGTCGTTGCACACCGGCCAGCATGCCCGGCGTGGCTGTACGCAAGGGTAAATTGAAATTGTGCTTGTCTGTCAGGATATTAGCAGTCAGTGCGGCGTGGCCGCTGACCGGCCGCCGGCAAAAGATAGCGCGGCGAGGCGCACCATCGCCCACCCGCTCACCCCGGCAAGCCCGGCCAGCAATGCCGCTGACGGCAGGAGCCACGGCCCCGCCAGATCGCTTAGCTGGGCAAAAACATCAGGATTGGCCGCGCCGACAAAAACATTCCCGGTCTGGGCATTGAGCCAGACGCTGACAAGCTGCGGCTCCATGATTTCCGCGATGCACAAGGTCGCCAGAACTATCGCGCAGACCCAGAGCAGAACACCGCCCATCATGGCGACGCTGGCAGACCATTGCGTCGCGCGCTCATCGCGCAATACGGCTGCAGTCGCACTTGCCTGAGACGCATCGCCATAGGCCGCAGCCAGCGCCGATGCCGGGCCAAGCCGGAGCAGGATTTCCTGCGGCGCCATGCGCTCGCGCCGCTCGGCCATGTGGGAGCGCGTCTCGTCGAGAATATCGCTGCGATCGGCCACGCCCGCCGCTGCCAGCTGCCGGTCAAGGTCGGTCAGATATCGCTCAAGCGCCGGGTCGAGCCCCATGGTTGGGTCCTGCAAGCCTGTCCAACTGGTCGCGGAACTCACTCCAGGCCAGGCCCATGGACCTGACGGCGTTCTGTCCCGATTGCGTCAGGATATAATATTTGCGTGGCGGTCCTGTGACACTCGGCTCCCAGCGGGCCTGAATCCGGCCATCGGTCTGCAGTCGCTTCAGAAGCGGGTAGATGGTGCCATCCGAAATGCCGAGCCCTTCAGCGCCCGAAAGCGCGTCCAGAAGCTCGATGCCATACATTTCCTTGCGGCTCAGCAGGCTGAGCACGGCAAACTCCGCCGCGCCCTTGCGCAGCTGTGCCTTCCACCCCTCTATGTCGACACCGTCCTCGCCCATGGTGATGATGGATAACGGGTCTTTTGCCGTCTGTCCTGCCAAATCGGAGGCGTTGCGATGTGATCCGTCAGCGGAGCATGACAAGCGACAGACCGGCCCAGTAACAGGCAATTGCGAGCGCCAGAAACGGCCCGAAGGCGACCGGCTGATCGGCCCGGATCGGCCGTAATCGCAACAGGTGGAGCGCCAGCAGGCAGACCAGCCCGCTTGCGCTTGCAATCAGGACAATGACGGGAAGCGCCAGAGCCCCGCACCACGCCCCGCCTGCGGCCAGCAGCTTGGCATCCCCGCGGCCCAGCCCCGCCCGGCCCCGCAGCGCCTTGTAGGCAAGCTCCAGAAGCACGAAGGCGCCATAGCCGATGGCTGCGCCGAGCACATGCAGCGTCAGATCGCCCTCCAGGAGCCAGGCGGCCAGCCAGCCTGCGGGGATCAGCGGCAAGGTCAGCCAGTCCGGAAGCCTATGGGTGCGCAGATCATGCACGGACAGGACGATGAGGGCCGATGCCAGCCCGACCGAGGAGATCAGCCATGTCGCCTGCAAGCCCGTCATGCCTTGCCACCCTGCCCGTCAGGCGCGCGTCGCGCCATGTCCGTCCCGCGCGCACTTAGCGGCTATCGCTGGCGGCGTCCACATGGCCGGCCAATCAGTGCCCGAGCGTCTTTTCAAAGACCATCGCGTCGTCGCGGAAGGCCTTGAACTCCAGCGCATTGCCCGCCGGATCGCGGATGAACATGGTCTTCTGCTCGCCTGCCTTGCCCTCAAAGCGCAGATAGGGCGCGACGATGAACGCGATACCGGCTTTCTCGATCCGCTTTGCCAGCGCGTCAAAGGCTGCGTAGTCGAGGATGATGCCGAAATGGCGTACAGGGATGGCCTTGCCGTCCACGGCGCTGGCTTCCACCGGTGTGCAGTCTGCCGGGCTGAGATGAGCGACGATCTGGTGACCAAAGAGGTCAAAATCGATCCAGTCGGCACTTTCGCGCCCTGTGGGACAGCCGAGAAACTCGCCATAGAAGCGGCGGGCCGCCTCCAGATCATTGACCGGAAAGGCAAGGTGAAAACGCGGACGCTGTGTCATGGAAGAGGCTCCATCGGTTCAGGGGTAATGCCTGCCAGATCGCTGGCATGGATGGGAAGTTCAGTGACGCTGCCATCGGCGTCTATCAGCACGAGCGGGCCGAACTGCATCAGGACGGCCTCGCTCTGGTTAGGCCGGAAATAGGCCCAGTCGCCGGGCGCTGCCGGGGTCCTTCGGTCAACAATCATGCGCTGCTGGTTGGAGCTCTCGCCGAACAGCCTGTCAGCGCGCAAGGTCGGCGGCCAGACCGGATCGGCCATCCACTTGCCACCATAAAGGCACAGCGTATCGCGTCCGCGTCCGGCTATCCTGGAGAGCGCAGGCAGAAGCGGGACAGGCACGCCGCTCATGCGTTTCAGGATCGGCGCAGCGATAAAGGCCGCCGGCAGCAGGGCTTCAAGCCCCGCCACATCGAAGTCTGACGGCTTTACGAAGGCGGAACCCACCGACACCTCGTTGCACGGGCTGTCACCTTGCAGGGCGAGCGTGGGGCTGCCCGCGCCATTGAATATCAGCTCAGGTGTCAGAAGCCCGCGCGCTTCCACAAGAGCGATGCAGGCGCGGTAGCACTCCTGCGAGCGCCGTGTGGCGGTGCTACGGCTGACCGGCCAAGAGGCGGCTGCCAGATGCGCGTCATAGCCCATGAGCCCTGCAAGCCGGACATGGCCTGAACCGAACCCGTCCAGCAGGGCCGATAGCGCCTGCAGGTCCCCGGCCCCGCCGCGATGCAGGCCGATATCGATCTCCAGTGCGATTGCGAGCGTGCGGCTCGTGCGCTGCGCCAGCGCATCAAGCCCGGCAAGCGCCTCTGGCGTATCAGCGAGCCAGACCAGCCGGTTTTCCCAGTCGAAACGCCCGTCAAGCGCGCTGATGACGGTTTCGACGGCCCTGATGGGCAGGGGCTTTCCCATCAGGATGTGAGCATCCGGGAAGGCAAGGGCGGTCTGCACGGTGAGAGGCGCATGAAAGCTCATGAAGTGCCGGGTTCCCAGCGCATCGCTGAGGCGCTTCAGGAGCGCAGGGCTCGGCAGGGATTTGTCGACAAGACGGATCGGCCTTGAGCCCGCCAGGCGCGCGATCTCCCCGGTATTGTGGGCAAGCCTTGCGGCATCAATGATGAGGCGCGGCCATGCCATGCCTGCGGCGTCCAGAGACTGGCTGTAGCGGGCAAAATCCGCGCCCGTCATGCCCGCCTCAGGATCAACGATAACAGGCGTTCCAGCTGCGCGCGGACATGGGCGCGGCTGGTGCGCACAGCCACCGACAATTGCTCAAACTCGAGGCGCAATATGGCGCCTATGAGCAATTCGGCATCGGTGCGCGGATCGTCCGAGCCTGCCATTTCACAGAACCGGATGGCCGGTGACAGGATGCGCCCGCGATAGGCGCGCACGATTGCTGCGAGCTCTGCATCAAGGCGCGGCGCGTAGAGGAAGGCGAGCTCAAAGGCGACGCCATCAGGCTCCGGGCGTGGTTCGACGCAGATGAAGTCTGCCGCCAGTTCCGCGAGTTCGGTAATGGCGCGGGTCCGGCTGAGGCCCTCTTCGCGGCGTGTGAGAACGGCGTACGCGCTTGCCCAGACCTGCGATATGCGCGGTTCTCCCCGCGCCGCAAAATGATCGAAGGCCTGCACCAGCAGGTCGGTCTTGCTGGCAAAATAATAGGTGGTCAGTGCAGGCGAGGCGTCGGCCTCCCGTGCCACGGCGCGGTGGCTTACAGCTTCCAGCCCCTCGCGGGCAATCAGGGCTATCGCCGCATCCAGCAGCGCCTCGCGGCTGCGCTTTCCCTTGTCGCGTGTGGCCGGTGTGGTCATGGCTCAGTATCGCATCCGGCGGTAGGCAAGGACCAGAACGAGGGCCAGCACGGTGCAGGTTGCGGGGACAACGAGCAGGCGCTCCATCGCGCCGGTCGCAGCCGGATCGCCCACAATCGCCGACACCACGATTGGCCCCAGCCCGCCGCCAATCATGGTGGAAAGCCCGTTATAAAGCCCGGAATCGGAGCCAAGCGTCTTTGCCGGGAGCGCCCGTTGCAATAGTGCAAATTCTGCCGCCACCCAGGCCGAGGTCATGAACACGGCCAGCGCGAAGAAGGCGATCACCACCCAGAGCGTGGCCGATGTCAGCGACACGAAGACAAACCCGCCTGCCGCGAGATAGCCAATGGCCGCGATCAGGGCGCGATTGGAGAAGCGGTCACCGAGATTGGACCAGATCCACACGCCGAGGATGGAGCCTGCAAAGGGCAGCGAGATGATCCAGGTCAGATCCTCATAGGCCACGCCGCGCGTGCGCACGAAATAGCTGGGAAGCCAGCTGACGAGGCCTAGCGCCACGATATTGTTGAGAATGCCTGCGCTGAGGAGAAGCAGGAAGGTGGGGTTGGTGAAGAGGCGGCGTATCCGCCCCGGCACCGCGCCGCCTTCACCCACCTCCGACAGCGCTTCTCCGGCGGTGCCCTCTTCGATATGAGCGCGCTCTTCTGCCGTGATGCGCGGGTCCAGCTCCGGCCGGTTGTGCACGATGCGCAGGATCAGCGGCAGGGTGATGAGAAGGCCTGCAAGGCCTAGCCCCCAGAAGCCGATCCGCCAGCCAAAGGCATGCATTAGCGGCACCAGCATGACCGGCGCGAGCAGCACGGCGAGGAACAGGCCTGAAATCCAGATCGAGTTGGCCCTGCCGCGTTCATCGGGCGGGAACCAGGCCTTGGTCAGCATGTTCATCATCGGGAAGTGGACGCCTTCGGCGATCCCGAGAAGCACGCGCGTGGCCGCCAGAACCAGAATGAACTGGCTGACGAACGCACCCATCGCGGTGAAGAGCGTCCACAGTATGACGATGATGATCAGCGACAGGCGCGGGCCTATGCGGGCCGCCAGCGGTGACAGGAAGATATTGGCAAGGCCGTAGCCGACATAGAAGAGCGAGAAGAGTAGCTCGCCCTTGCTGGTCAGCTCCTCATCGCTCCACCCGTGCTCCGCCGCCATGAGCGGCAGGGCAAGCGAGATGTTCATCCGGTCGAGATACCCGACGAACAGCGACACCATGAGCACGTAGGCAAGCCGCCATCGGCGTGCATCAGGCCGGGTGAGGAAGGAAGCCGTCATCACCGCTGCTCCTGATCAGGCCTTGGCGTAGAGCCGGTTCATGTACTCGACGAGGATGCCGTCACGCGCCTCGTGCGGCATGGCATTCATCAGCGCATTGATGGGCCGCATCTCCTGCGGCAGTCCGCCATCACCGCCTGCAAACACGCCCTCCATGGCATCGAGAAGGTCTGCCGGCTTCATTGCGGTGAGAGCCGAGATTTCCTCCGGCGCAGGCGGGGCGGGACGGTATTGCGGATCGGCTGACAGGCGCGCGCATTCCTCCTCGAGATCGCGGATCATCGCATCGACATGGGGCGCGTTCGATGCACCCACCGACAGGTGGAGATTGGCCGGTGACGGGCCGTAGCCAAATTGCGGCTGCAGGAACCAGCCGCGTGCCTTCATGGCATCGGCCAGCGCGAAAATGTCGAAACTGTCAGAGGCGAAGGCGAGAAGATTGCCTGGCGGACGGCCGAGCATGCGCAGGCCGTCAATACGCTCCACCGCAGCGCAGATCTTCGCGGCGGCCTCTTGCGTCTTGCGGGCAAGCGCCAGATAGCCCTCCTCGCCCATATAGTTGAGGATGGCCCAGGTCGCCGCTATCGGCCCGCCCGACTTGGTGGAGAGGACAGTGGGGTTGACCACCGTATAGCCCGTCCAGCCGGACCAGGCGAAAATCTGGTGGCGGCGCAGCGCGCCATCCCGGTAGAGGATGCAGGACGCGCCCTTGGCGGCATATCCCCATTTGTGGAAGTCCATCGACATCTGCGTCACGCCGGGCGTGGACAGATCGAAGGCGGGAATGTCTGCGCCCAGCTTGCGGGCAAATGGCAGGTACATCCCGCCCACGCAGCAATCGACATGGAAGAGAATGCCGGCAGCCTCTGCCACCTTGCCCATCCCGGCGATCGGATCGACCACGCCGTGCGCGTAAGAGGGTGCAGAGCCGACCATCATGATGGTCTGGCTGGTGACGGCCTTGGCCATCTCTTCCGGGATGGCGGTGAACAGTTCCGGATCGACCGGCACCACGACAGGCTTCACATCGAAATAGGCACACGCCTTGAAGAAGGCGGGGTGAGCGGTCTCCGGCAGCAATAGCTCAGGCTCGGTGATGTGAGGCCTGGTGGCGCGGGCATGATCGCGCGCGGTCTTCACCGACAGAAGGATGCTTTCCGTCCCGCCGGAAGTGAAGCTGCCCTTCGCCCCTTCAGGCGCGTTGTGCAGGGCCAGCGCCATGGCGATCACATCGCGTTCCAGCTCCAGACAGGAGGGAAAAGAGGTCGGGTCGAGCCCGTTCTCGGTGAGGAAGGCCATGTAGGCGCGCTTGATGAGGTCCATGGCTTCCGGGCCTGCGTCATAGACATAGGCAAAGACCCGCCCCTCCGACCAGCGCACATCATGGGCTTTCAGCCCTTCGAGATCTGACAGGATCGCATTGGCGCTGCGACCGGTTTCGGGAAATGCCATGGTGTGTTCGTCCTCCGCCACGAGACAGGCCTTGCGAGCCTGCCCTGATCAAGTTTATTGTACGAGTGTACAAGAAAGCGGGAGCCGATCAATCCGGTTCTTGGCAAGGGGGCGGTGATGAAGCGGATTTTTGGCATTGCAGGGATCGCTCTGGCTCTCCTGCTCCTTCTGGCGGGGCTGGCGCTGTGGGGATTGCTGCGCGAGGCGCTGCCCCGGCATTCCGGCTCTCAAACGCTGGCGGGGCTTCAGGGCGAGGTGGAGATCCTGCGCGACGAGCGCGGCGTGCCGCACATTTTTGCGTCCAACCTGACCGATCTTCTGTTCGCGCAAGGCTATGTCCACGCGCAGGACCGCTGGTTCACGATGGACCTCTACAGACGGGTGGCGGCGGGCCAGCTCTCCGGCCTTGTGGGCCGTGATGAGGAGGTGCTGCAGACCGATATCCTGATGAGCGCGATCAGTTTTCCCGCCCTAGCGCAGCGCGATTTTGACGCTCTGGAGCCTGCCGATCAGGCGGCCTTGCAGGCCTTTGCAGATGGCGTGAATGCGTATCTTGAGAGCCGCACGCCAGCGCAGATGGCGCTGGAATACCGGGTGTTGCAACTGGGCGGGCGTGCTCCCGAAATTGCGCCCTGGCGGCCGCAGGACACGCTGGCAATCGCCCGGCTGGAAGCGTTTGCCCTCTCAGGGCGTGACCTGACCGAGGAACTGCACCGCGCGCGTGTGTTCGCTGCGCTCGGGCCGGAGCTCTATGCCCAGTGGCGCCCTGCCTATGATCATGAGCGTCACCCCACCGTGCTGGGGCTTTCCGATCTGGGGCTTGATAGGCCGGGCCTTCAGGCTCCTGCTGCCGCGCCGGAGCTGGAAGCGATGCCGGAAGACCCCGGCAATCCGCTGCGCCTTCTGGAGCGTTTCGGGGCTGCCTCGCCGGGTTCAGGCTCCAACGCCTTTGTGGTCTCCGGCGCGCATACACTATCCGGGTTTCCGGCGATTGCGGTTGATCCCCATAATGGTATCGAGATGCCGAGCGCATGGGCCGAGATCGGTCTCAACCTGCGCCCGCAGACAGGTGAGGCCATTTCGATCTATGGCTGGGCCGCCGCGCCTTTCCCGCTGACCCTTGAAGGCTCCAACGGGTTTGCCGCCTGGGGCACGACCAATGTCACCGGCGGTGATGCGCTCGATCTTTTCGCGCAGCACGACGTCGTCCTGGCGCTTGGTCTCCA
>CAZCEG010000023.1:0-6361 GCA_964497275.1 uncultured Oceanicaulis sp. | reverse complement strand
CTGCAGATCAATCCGGATAATCCCGGCCAGTACCGGCTGGATGGCGGCTGGCGCGATTTCACCTATCGCGAGGTCACCATTCCGGTGGCAGGCGCCGAGGCCGTGACGGTGCAGCTTGCCTATACCGTGTTTGGCCCTGTCCTGCCGGGCGCAGACCCTGCTTTCGCGATTGCGTGGACAGGGTTTGAGCAGAGCCGCATCGTGCGCGCGAGCCTGCGCCTGTCCTTCATCCGCAGCTTTGCGGAGTTCCGCGAAGCGCTGGCCGACTGGGACCTGCCTGCCACCCATTTTGTCTATGCAGGGCTTGATGGCGATATCGGCATCGTGACCGCAGGGCGCTTCCCGATCCGCGCTGCAGGCCATACCGGCCAGTTCCCGGCCGATGGCACCCGGTCTGACGCCGCCTGGCAGGGCTTTCTGGAAACGCCTGACCTGCCATCTCTGCGCAATCCGCAATCGGGCATGATCGCCAGCGGCAATAACCCGGTTGTGCCGCCGCAATGGTTTGAAGCTCTGCGCGAGGCGCGCGGCCTTGAGGGCGAGGTGGATTTTCTCATCGATGGCGCGCGCGGCTATCGCGGCGGCCGCATCACGCAGCGTCTGCTGGAAGACCGCCCGCACGACCGCGAGACCCTGAGCGCGATCCAGAGCGATGTGACCACGCCGGAAATTGCAGGCGCCCTCACTGTGCTGGACGGCGTGTCCGTCAGCGCAGACAGTGCCGCCTGCCTTAACGTGCTCACAAGGTGGGACGGATCCCATGTCCGTGAGAGCGCTGGCGCGCTGGCCTTTGCCTATTTCTGGGAGGCGATGCTGGCGGAGATTTATCGCTCGCGCCTGCCCGCGGGTGTCCCTGCCCAGCCGGGCATGACGGAACTTCTGTCGCTGGAAATCATCATGGCAGACCGCACTAGCGGCTGGTGGGATGATCCGCGCACCGAGACGGTTGAAACCCGCGATGACCGGCTTGCCGGCCTTGTGGAGGCGGCCTGCGGCGAGCTGCGCGCCCACCATGGCGAGGCCCCCGCCCGCTGGCGCTGGGACGATGCGTATCATGCGCCCTTCCGCAATCCGATCCTTGGCGAAAGCGGGATCGGCCTGCTGGAGCGTATCGGCAATCGCACCGTTGCGGTGTCTGGCGGTGCAGCGACCGTCTCGATTGGCCGTTACCGGCGCAATGATGACGGGTTCGCCATGGTGCACCTGCCCAGCTATCGCTATGTGATGGATCTGAGAGCGCCCTTGCGGGCCCTTAGCGCCAATTCGACCGGACAGAGCATGCACCCTCTCAGCCCGCATTATGCCGACCAGATGGCAGGATGGGCCGAGCGGACCTATGTGGAGGTGGACCTCTCCGAGCAGGGTGTGCGTGCCCGCGCGCGCAGCCACATGCTGCTCCGCCCCGTGAGCCCCTAATATTGAAAGACCGCTCCATGTTCGAAAGCATCAATCCCGCGACCGGCGAGCGCATCGCCCAGTTTGCACCCGCCAGCAGCGGCGAGATCGACGCAGCACTGGACCGGGCCGTTCGGGGGCAGAGGGCCTGGCACGCAGCAGGCTTCGAGGGCCGCGCTTTGGTGCTCCTGGCGGCTGCCGGGCGGCTGCGCCAGTCGACCGGACCGCTGGCACAGCTGGCGGCCAGCGAGATGGGCAAGCCTGTCACCCAAGGCCGGGCGGAGATCGAGAAATGCGCGCTTCTGTGCGAACACTTCGCCCGCAACGGCGAGGCTATGCTCGCCAGCGAGTTTCATGACATTGATGGCGGCCGCGTGGAGCTCGCCTATGAGCCGCTGGGTGTCATCTTCTCGGTAACGCCGTGGAACTTCCCCTTCTGGCAGATCGTGCGGGCTGCCATTCCAACGCTCTCCTCAGGCAATGCTGTCCTGAACAAGCCCGCGCCGAACGTCATTGGGTGCGCGCGCGCCCTGATCGGCCTTTTTGCCGAGGCGGGCATGCCAGCAGGCGCCTTCCAGACCATCGACCTCACCAATGAGGATGCCTCGCGGGTGATTGCCGATGACCGTATCGCGGGCGTCGCGCTTACCGGGTCAGAGCGGGCGGGATCGGCGGTTGCAGGAGCGGCGGGCAAGGCGCTGAAGAAATCGGTGCTGGAGCTCGGCGGCTCTGACCCGTTCATCGTGCTGGCGGATGCCGATATCGAGGGCGCAGCGCAGGCGGCTGCCCGTTCGCGCTTTGCCAATGCCGGTCAGGTCTGTATCGCCTCCAAGCGCCTCATCGTGGAAGCCCCCGTGCGCAAGGCATTCGAGGACGCTTTCCTGAAAGCCTGCGCCCAGTATCAGCCCGGCGATCCGCTGTCAGACGCGACCACGCTCGGCCCGATGGCCCGCTCAGACCTGCGCGATGAGCTTGATGGCATTGTGCGCCAGTCGATCGCAGCAGGCAGCCGTGTGCTTGCCGCTGGCGGCGTCGTGGAGGGGGCAGGCTGGTTCTACGCCCCGACCGTTCTCGCGGACGCGCCAGAGAATGCGCCGGCACTTACCCGCGAGACCTTCGGCCCGGCAGCGGTGATCCTCACGGCCAGAGACGCCGATCAGGCCATCGGAATCGCCAATCGCAGCCAGTACGGCCTCTCGGCGAACATGTGGACGGCCGATCTTGACCGCGCCCGCGTGCTGGCCGGCCAGATCGAGGCGGGCGGCGTGTTCATCAACAGCTTTACCGCTTCTGACCCGCGCTTTCCCTTCGGGGGCATCAAGCGGTCAGGGTTTGGCCGGGAGCTGGGCGTGGCGGGCGCGCGCGAGTTCACCAATCTGAAAACGATCTGGACCGCGCACCGCTGATGGGGGCTGGTCCGCTATACCAGCTGCCAACGCCCGCTCTCCTGCTGGACTGGGGCGTGATGACCCGCAACATCGCCCGCATGGCTGACAGGGCAGCCGAGCTTGGCGTTCTGCTGCGGCCTCATGGCAAGACGCCCAAATGCCCAAAGATCGGCAGGGCGCTGCTGGCCCGACAGGCGAAGGGTCTTTGCGTATCAACGCTGCTGGAAGCCGAGCAGTATTTCGACGGCGGTATTGGCGATCTCTTCTATTCAACCGCGCTTGGGCCCTCCAAGGCAGAGCGGGCAGCGAGCTTGCTGGAACGCGGGGCGCAGCTCAGCTGCGTGCTCGATGACCCTGCAGCCCTGCCTGAGATCGCCGCCATCATGGCGGCGCGCGGCCAGACGCTTCCCGTGATGATCGAGATTGCGGTTGATGATTACCGCAGCGGCGTGCCCGCCAGCGATGCCCGCTTTCGTGCGCTCCTGCAGGGCCTGACGACCCGCGACGGGGTGCGTTTTGCAGGTATCATGTCCTATGCGGGGGCGTCCTATGGCCTGCATGACACCGCCGCAGTGCAGGCGCTAACCGAAACGCACAGGCAGGCGCTGGTAAGCACGCGCGACGCGTTGAGGGCCAGTGGCATTGACGTGGAGCGCGTCAGCCTTGGCTCCACCCCCGCCATCCTGCATGCCCGCACTCTGGAGGGGATCACCGAGGCGCGCTGCGGGATCTATGTGTTTCAGGACCTGATGCAGGCGGCGATTGGCGCGTGCCGGGTTGAGGATATCGCCGTCAGCGTGCTTGCCGAGATCATCAGCGTTCAGCCGCATCTGGGCCGCTTCATCATCGATGCGGGCGCGCTCGCCCTCTCCAAGGACAGATCAACCGCCAGCAGCCCGCATGACGCCGGATACGGGCTGGTTGCGGATGTGCACACTGGCGCGGTCCTGGAAGGGCTTTGCGTCAGTCAGGTCAGTCAGGAGCTTGGCGTGGTAGCGGCGCGCGGCGCCTTGCCACTCGATCCCGGCCGCTTCCGGGTGGGAGACAGGGTGCGTATCCTGCCCAACCATGCCGACATGACGGCGGCCGCCTATATCGGCTATCACGTATTGCAGGAGCGCAGTGACAGCCCGCAATGGCTGGCACGCTTCAATTACTGGTGAGACGGGTCAGTCCAGAAGATCGGCCCACAGCGCACGCAGGCCCGTCGTCGCCTCGTGCACGAAATCCATCTGCAGGGCTTCAAGCCCCGGCAAGCTGAACGCGTCACGGCAGGCTGCCGGCGCTTCGGAGAGCTGCCAGATGCCCAGAAGATAGCCGTAAGATCGCAGGAACATCTGCGTGGCGCGGTCCGCATCCAGTCCGGCCGTGCGCCTTGCCGCCGCCGCGCCCAGTGCGCGCAGGCGTTCCAGCTGGCCGGTCTTGAACCGGATCACGACCTCGCGCGCGACATTGGCTTCCAGCACCGCCGATGCCAGCCCGGCGAGCTTCAGCGTTGCCGGGTTGGAGGCCGGATAGGCGACATAGGCCTCGGCGAGTTCCTGTGCTGATAGCGGGGCATTGCCCTCTTCGATCCGCCCGATCAGCGCCTCTGCCCACAGGCCCAGTCGCCAGGCCAGAAGCTCGAGGAACACCTCTTCCTTGGTCGCGTAGTAGAGATAGACCGTGCCCTTCGCCACGCCTGCCCGCGCCGCGATCTCGGCGGCTGTCGGCAAGGTGTGAGGCCTTTCCAGATACAGCGCTTCAGCCGCCCGCAGGATCAGCTGGGCGCGCGCTTCCTTCTGCTCAGCCGACCGTGCGCGGCGCGCGCCGTCGAGCGCGTGCGTATCGGGAACAGTGAGGTCTGCCAAATCGGTCATGAGCCGGTCCTACACGCTGCATTGGCGGATTTGAAGAGATTGATAACTGGCCGTTGGTCAGTTACAGAGTCTTACAACACGAAGCAAGCCCTCTGGCAGCTCAAATTAATCGGGGAGTGATCGGCCATGCACGATCTGGGAGCCATGATGGAGCGGCTGCGTGCCAGCTTTGCCGCCGGGCGCACCCGCCCGCTGGCGTGGCGCAAGGCGCAGCTCGACGCCCTCGCCGCCATGATGCAGGCAGAGGAAGAGGCCATCGTCGAGGCGCTGCGTCTTGACCTTGGCAAGCCCCGCGCGGAAAGCCTGACCGGCGAGGTGGACAATGTCCGCAAGGAAGCCCGGCTGATGGCGCGTCAGCTGAAGCGCTGGACGCGGCCTCTCAAGGTCAGCTCTCCGCTCGCTACCTTCCCCTCCCGCTCCCTCATCGTGCCGGAGCCGATGGGGGTCGCACTCATCATCGGGGCGTGGAACTTCCCGGTGCAGGAGATTTTTGCGCCACTGGCAGGCGCTCTGGCGGCGGGCAATTGCGCTGTGCTGAAGCCTTCAGAGCTGGCTCCGGCGAGCTCCGCCCTCATTGCCCGGCTCGCACAGCAATATCTCGATTCCAAGGCCATTGCCGTCGTTGAAGGCGATGCGCAAACGGTCGAGGCCCTGCTGGAGCACCGCTTCGACACGATTTTCTTCACCGGCGGCACCCGCGTCGGCCGTTACATCATGCAAGGGGCAGCACGCCACCTGACACCCGTGACGCTGGAGCTTGGTGGCAAGAGCCCGGCGATTGTGGCCGATGATGCAGACCTTGTGGTCACCGCACGCCGTCTGGTCTGGGGCCGTTTCATGAATGCCGGCCAGCTCTGCGTTGCGCCCGATCATGTCTATGTCCATCACAGCCTTCATGATCGTCTGGTCGCAGAGCTGGGCCAGCAGATCCGTGCGCTCTATGGGGACGATCCGGCAACAAGCCCGGACTATGGCCGCATCGTCAACGCCCGCCATTTCGACCGTGTAAGTGCCTACCTCCAGCAGGGCCGCGTTGCCCATGGCGGAACGGTGGACCGGGAGCGGCTCTATATCGCGCCGACCATACTGGTGGACCCGCAGCCCGGAAGCGACGTGCTGGAGGAGGAAATCTTCGGCCCCGTCCTGCCTGTCCTTGCATGGCGCGAGGAGGAGGATGTGTATCAGGCGCTCGCCGCCCGGCCTGCACCGCTGGCGGTCTATGCGTTCGGCAAGTCGAAGGCGTTTCTGGAGCGCGCGCGTGCCGGCACCCGCTCGGGCACCTTCATGAGCAATGATGTCGTGATGTTCCAGACCAACCCTGCCTTGCCCTTTGGCGGGGTGGGGGAGAGCGGCATGGGCAGCTTTCATGGCCGACACAGCTTTGACGCCT
This sequence comes from uncultured Oceanicaulis sp., assembly GCA_964497275.1. Lineage (GTDB taxonomy): Bacteria > Pseudomonadota > Alphaproteobacteria > Caulobacterales > Maricaulaceae > Glycocaulis. The sequence continues at coordinate 329 of CAZCEG010000023.1, read as the reverse complement.
TCTCCCAGAAGCGCGCCGTGATGCTGCGCGGTTTCGGCCTCGATTCCGCGCTGCGCTACCCGCCCTATGACGCCAGGAAGCTCAAAACGCTTCGCCAGCTGGCTTGAGGATTTCGCCGATGAAAAAGACAGCCGCCTGGCTTGCCCGTCACGCTCTGGAGAATCTCGGTGTCACCCACACATTCGGCATTCCCGGTGTGCATACGACCGAGCTCTATGACGAGCTTAACCGCTCCAACCAGATTACGCCGGTACTGGTGACCCATGAGGCTGCGGCCGCGTTTGGCGCGGATGCGGTCAGCCGGACGAGCGCGTCCATCGGCGTGTGCG
>CAZCEG010000022.1:3324-14544 GCA_964497275.1 uncultured Oceanicaulis sp. | reverse complement strand
ATCGTCATAGAGCAGGCCTACCCACAGCGCGGGCAGAGCGCACAGCCTGTTCCACGGCCCGCCATCGGCGCCGCGCTGTTCCAGGAAGGTTTTCAGGCGCACCTCTGGGAAGAGCGTGGAGAGGTGATCCTCCCAGTCGCCCATGACGGGCAGCTGCCCCGGCAGGGCAGGCAGGCGGCCTTTCAGGAAGTCGCGGAAACTCTGCCCGGACGCGTCAATGAAGCGCCCTTCGCGCTTGACGAAATACATCGGCGCATCCAGCGCCCAGTCCACATAATGCTCGTAGGTGAAGCCCTCATCGAACACGAACTGGAGAATGCCGGTGCGGTCAGGGTCCACATCGGTCCAGACATGGGCGCGGTAGGAGACAAATCCGTTCGGGCGGCCATCGGCGAAGGGGGAGTTGGCAAAGAGCGCCGTGGCGATGGGCTGCAGGGCCATGGAGGCGCGGAATTTCGCGCGCATATCGGCCTCTGACCCAAAATCGAGATTGGTCTGCACGGTGCAGGAGCGGAACATCATCTGATGGCCCAGCCCGCCGACTTTCGGCATGTAGGCCTTCATGATGTTGTAGCGGTCTTTCGGCATCATCGGGGTCTCTTCCAGAGACCATTTCGGCGAGAAGCCCAGCCCCAAGAACCCTGCGCCGATCTCGTCGGCCACTTCACGCACCTCGCGCAGGTGGGAGTTCACCTCCGCGCAGGTCTGGTGGAGCGTTTCCAGCGGCGCGCCGGAAAGCTCGAACTGCCCGCCCGGCTCCAGCGTGACCGAGGCACCCTTGCGTTTGAGCGCTACCGGCTTGCCGTTTTCCTCGATAGCCTCCCAGCCAAAGCGGGTAAGGCCTTCGAGCATCTTGCGCACGCTTGGCCCGTCGCCCTCATAGGGCAGCGGGCGGTGGCCATCGAGCGTGAAGCCGAACTTCTCGTGCTCGGTGCCGATGCGCCAGCTTTCCCGCGGCTTCTCGCCCGAGGCGAGGTGAGCGATCAGCTGATCCTTGCTTTCAATGGGGGGGCCTTCGCCGCCGGGCGTGTAGGTGCCGCTCATCGTGTCCCGGTCTCCCAGCCGTTCGAGGTCCACGTCACTTATGCGGGCGGACGCCACGCGGCAAGGGCGGGGCCTGTCTATATTTGTCAGGTGGAAGCGCAAATGGCTGCGCTAGAGTGCGCCAAAGCCGGGGAGACGGGCATGCGCATCTTGCGGGCAGGTATTGCTGCATTGGTCTTAAGCGCGGCAGGCGCCGCAGCGCAGGAGGCCGCCAGCCCCTATGAGGCGCTGCGCGCACCTGCCATGGCCGCCTACGAGGCAGGCGAGGCAGAGCGCGCCTTCACCCTGTTTCAAAACGTGTTCGCGCAGATACCCGCCTCCGACCCGGCAGAGCGGGCATCGACCGCCTTCTCGCTCGCCGTGCTGGCCCACCAGCTGGAGGACCGCAGCGAGGCGCTTTCCTGGCTGGAGCGGGGCTTTGGCCTGCATGAGGCGGCTGGCACCGCGCCGGAGACCTATGCGGCCTACATCGTCTATGCGGGCACCATCCATGCCGAACAGGATGAGCCTGCCAGCGCCATCAGCTATTTCGAGCGCGCGCTGGAGGTGGGCCCGCAAGGCGCGGACACCGCCGAGTGGCGGGCGAATGCGCAAAACCAGCTGGCCAACGCCCTGCATGCCGAGGACCGGTTCGCCGAGGCGGCGGCGGTCCGGCGTGAAGCACTTGCCGGCTACCGGGCCGTTTATGGTGATGAGCATGCCTATGTCGCCACCGTGCTCGACGGGCTGGCCACCGATCTGCTCGCGGACGGCCAGAACGAGGAAGCGATCACCGTCCTGTCTGACGCGCTGGCCGTCGGCATCGCCATCAGCGAGCCGGGCGACCTCGACGTAGTGGCAACCGCCGGACGGCTCGCCCGCCAGATCGCCGATACCGACACGCCGGAACGCCTGCTCGCTATCGCAGACATGATCGAGGCCCGCACAAATGAGGACCGGCACCGCGCGCGCTTCCTTGCCGAGATTGCCGCCAGCGCCCGCTATGCCGGTCATACCGCGATTACCGACACGCTGCATGCGCGCGCCTACCAGGCTGCCTCTGCCGATGCCGATACGCCGGCGGACTTTCTGCTGATCTATCTGCTCAACCATGCCGTGGGGGTTCAGGAGCAGTCAGGCTATGCCGCTGCCCTGCCCCTGCTGGAGGAGCATTACAGGCGGGCGGTGGTGTTTGATGGTGAAGCCGGGACGCGCGGCGTCGCGGCGTCAGAGCGGCTGTGGACGGCGCTGTTCCGGCTGGCCCGGTTTGCAGACGCCGAAGCCAATGCCCGTGCGCGGCTGGAGGCCCTGCAGGCGAGCGCCGATTTTCCGGCACTCGAAACCGGACGGGCGCTGGAAAACCTGGCCCTGTCGGTCCACGAACAATACCGCCCGGCGGAGGCCGACCCCGTGTTCGAGCGGGCGATGGAGGTGCTGGAACCGCTTGAGGAAGGCCGCCACGTGTTTGCCAGCCTGCTGGACGCCTATGCGATCCACCTCGCCTATCACGGGAGCCGCGAGGACGCGCTGGCAACAGCAAGGCGAAACGTCGCCTTGCGCGCGGAGCTATACGGGCAGGAAAGCGCCAGCCACGCACGCGGCCTGACCACGCTGGCAGACGTGCTGCGCCGGTACGACCGCAGCGCAGACGCCCTGGCCGCCCTCGATCAGGCGCAGGCTATCCATGCAGCGCTCGGGCCGTCCGGTAACGAGGCGCGCGCAGGCGCCATGCTGCAACGGGCGGTCATTCTCCTTGAACAGGCCATGGTCTCACAGTCCGAGGCCCTGCTGATCGAGGCGGACGGGGTGATCCCCGCAACGCGCGCCGATTATCGCCGCGACTGGCACCAGTCCATGGGCAAGCTTCGCCGCGCGCAGGGGCGCCTTACCGAGGCGCTCGGCCATTTCCGCGAGGTTCTGGCCTTGCGTACAGCGCAGGATGGCGAAGACGCGCGCGCCAATGTCTTCCCGCTCCTGGAGATCGCGACCACCTTGCGGATGCAGGAAAACCTGACCGAGGCCGAAGCCGTTGCCCGGCGCGCGCTGGCGATCCACGAGGCCTACGGCGTCACCAGCGGAACCGATCTCGGGGTTGCGTGGGGGGAGCTGGCCAGCATCCTGTCACGGCAGGGACGCCACAATGCCGCGCTGGAAGCCTCAAACCGGGCCAATGCCCTGATCGCTGCCGAGCGCCCGCGCGGCACGCAGGCCCGCGCCATCCAGGATTATAACCACGCGCTGCTGCTCATGAATCAGGCGCGTTACCGGGAGGCTGAAGCCCTCATGGCCCAGTCCATCGCCGATTTTCGCAGCATCGACCGGCGGTCGGACGTCTTCCTCGGCGCGATGATGAATTCCTATGGCTATCTCAATGAGCGTGTCGGCGCGCATGACGCCGCCGCCGCAGCCTACCGCGAGGGGCTGGAATTGCGTCAGGATCGCCTGTCCAATGACAACCCTGCGCTGGCCAGCGGACGCGCTTTCCTCGCACGCTCCCTGATCGATCATCTGGGCGAACCTGAAGAAGGGCTGTTCTGGTTCCGCGCGGCATCGGAAGGACTGATCGAAGGCATCATGCTGCGGGCCGGAACCTCAGCCGATGACGGCGCGGACGGTATCGAATTTGCCCGCAAGGACGCGTTTTTCACCGCGCATCTGGAAGCCTTGTGGACCAACGCGCAGCTGGATCGCTGAAACCCCGGGACCGGAAATGTGTTGCTTTTCCCTCGTCCTTCGAGACGCCACTTCGTGGCTCCTCAGGATGAGGGGAAAAGCATACCCAAAGCCCTCATCCTTGCGGACGCGGTGGCGCTCGAAGGACGAGGGCTTTAAGCAAAGAATGCACGAAAGGCCTCAGCGCCAGTCCCCTGCCATGGCCTGCCAGAGCGTGAGGGCCGAGAGCGCCGCCGTATCAGCGCGCAATATGCGTGGGCCCAGCGTGACAGGGCGCACGAATTCGAGCCCACGAAGGCGGCGCCGCTCTTCGGGCGCAAACCCGCCCTCCGGGCCGATCAGGATTGCCCACGCGCCAGCGAGATCCGTTTCCCTGAGCAGCATGTCCGCCATGGGCATGGCCCGGCCCGCCGGCCCGCCCCAGGGCCCCTCGCCCTCGCCTGCCTCGTCGCAGAAGATGAGCCGGGTGGTGGCAGGCCATTGATCCAGCATCTGCTCGAGGGATACCGGCTCGGCAATTTCCGGCAGGCATAGCCGTTCGGTCTGCTCTGCGGCCTCGCGCGCAATCGCCGCGAGGCGGTCGGTGCGCACCCGCTCTGACTGGGTGCGCCGCGTGATGACGGGCTGGATGCGCGCCGCGCCAAGCTCGGTTGCCTTCTCGACGATGAAATCGGTGCGCGCCTTCTTCACCGGCGCAAAGCAGAGCGTGATGTCGGGGACGCCCGCCTGTTCGCGCAAGCGCGCCGTGATCTCCAGCACTGCCGCGCGCTTTGACGCTTCAATGAGCACGCCCTGCCACTCTCCATCCCTGCCATTGAAGAGGCGCACGCCTGAGCCCTGCTCCCTGCGCATCACATTGACGAGGTAATGGGCCTGATCACGCTCCAGCGCGATGCGGGCACCGGCGGCAAGCGGCGTATCGATGAAAAGGCGCGGATCAGGGCTCATGGCCAGCGGTTTAGCGCGTAGGCCCGTGTGCGAAAAGCGCGCATGCGGTGCACGTCTCTTTGCGGGGGCGGGCGGCCCCGCTAAAGAGGCAGGGATGAGCACGTCTCCGCCCTCCCCTTCGGCCCGCGACCGCCGCGTGGCCGATTCCATACCGCGCACCTTTGTGGACCGCGCGCCGGAGGCGGTGCGCCCCTATTTGCGCCTTGCCCGCTATGATCGCCCCATCGGCTTCTGGCTGTTGCTGCTGCCGTGCTGGATAGGGATGGGGCTAGCCGGGGCTGAGGCCGGAATTGGTCTTGGGGACCTCTTTACGGCCGCTCTGTTTGCCATCGGTGCCATTGCCATGCGCGGCGCAGGCTGCACCTGGAATGATATTGCCGACCGCGATCTTGATGCGAAGGTCGCCCGCACCGCAGACCGGCCACTGGCCGCGGGCACGATCAGCGTGAAGCAGGCGCTCGCCTTCCTGATCGCGCAATGCCTCATCGGCGCGCTGGTGCTGGTCTTCCTGCCCCTGCAGGCAGCGCTGATCGCGCTTAGCGCGCTGGTGCTGGTAGCGGCCTACCCGTTCATGAAGCGCATCACCTGGTGGCCGCAAGTCTGGCTCGGCCTCACCTTCAACTGGGGCGTGCTCGTCGGCTTTGCCGCCCTTGGCGGGACGGACTGGACAGCCGCCCTCCTCCTCTATGCGGCCTGCGCGTTCTGGACGCTCGGCTATGACACGATCTACGCCTGCCAGGACATGGAGGATGATGCGCTGGTGGGGGTGAAGTCGTCGGCCCGCGCGCTCGGCGGCTTCCTCAAGACCGGCGTGACGCTTGCCTATATGGCCGCCCTGATCCTTGCCGCCCTTGCCGCGCTTCAGATCGGCGCAGGCCTGATCTTCGCGCCGCTCTTTGCGGGGTTTGCCGTGCATCTGGTCTGGCAGGTCACCCGGCTGGACCCGGCCGATGGCGCGCGCTGTCTTGCCCTTTTCAAGTCGAACCGCGGGGCAGGGCTCCTGCTCACCGCCGCCCTCATGCTTGGCGCTCTGGGGCCGGTGTAACTGGCGCATCGCGCCGTGCGAACTAGTTCCAGAGAAGACCCGCTCTTTCGAGGACCGCGCCATGCTCCACCGCCGCACCTTCTTTCTGGGCACTATGGCCCTTGCCGCCTGCAGTCCGGCTGCATCCGATACCGGCATGGCCCGCACCGTCGCCGATGACGAGACCGGGATTGACTGGGCGAACCTCACCGAGGCGCAATGGCGCGAACGCCTGACCCAGGCGGAATTCAACATCCTGCGCGGAAAAGGCACCGAGTGGCCCGGCTCCTCCCCGCTCAACCGGGAAACCCGTGACGGCATCTATGCCTGCGCAGGGTGCGGCCTGCCGCTGTTCTCGTCGGAGACGAAATATGAGTCCGGCACTGGCTGGCCCAGCTTCTGGGCACCACTGGAAGGCGCAGTGAATACCGCGCCGGACCACCGCATCTGGACACCGCGCACCGAGTATCACTGCGCGCGCTGCGGCGGGCATCAGGGCCACGTGTTTGACGATGGCCCCCGCCCTACCGGACAGCGCTGGTGCAATAATGGCATCGCGCTGCGCTTCATTCCGGCTGGCGAAGCCTGAGCGCGCACGCTAAAGCGCGGGCATGATTGCTGATCCTGACCGCTTCATCGCAGACCATACCCGCATCGCCAGCGCGCCGCTGGTGCCCGAACTGCGCTTTCATCTGGCCGATGAAACCATTGCCATCTGGCAGAGTACCGAGGAGGCCCTCGGTCAGCAGGGCCTGCCGCCGCCTTTCTGGGCGTTTGCGTGGGCGGGCGGACAGGCGCTGGCCCGCTATGTGATGGATAATCCTGACATCGTGAAGGGCGGCCATGTGCTGGACTTTGCCTGCGGCTGCGCGGCGGCGGGCATTGGCGCGGCGAAGGCAGGCGCAGCCTGCGTGGACGCCAGCGAGATCGACCCGTTTGCGGTGGCCGCCGCCCACGCCAATGCGCGCCTCAACGCTGTCACCATAAACGCGCGCGAGACCGATCTTGTCGGCGAGGATCAGGGCTGGGATGTCGTGCTGGCCGGCGATGTCTTCTATGAAGGTCCCGGCGCCCAGCGCATTGCCGCGTGGCTGACGGCACTGCACCAGCGCGGCTGCACGGTGCTGATCGGCGATCCGGGCCGCACCTTCCTGCCGCGCGGCCAGCTTGAACCGCTCGCCCGCTATGACACGCCGGTCAGCCGCGATCTGGAAGACAGGGATGTGCGGCTGGCGCGCGTCTGGCGGTTTTCCGCGTAATCCTTCCCAAATACCCCTGAATCGGCACTATTGAACCCATGGCCCGCGCACGCGCCGTTGACCGGCGGCTTTATCTTCTGGTGGAAATCACGGCCCGGCGGCTGCACCGGCAGGCCGATGCGCGCCTGCGCAAGGAGGCAGGCGTGACCGCCGCCCAGTCTGCCGTCCTGTTTCTGCTATCGCGCAGGGGCGAGCGGCGCATGGGCGCGATATCGGACACGCTGGCGCTCGGTGCGCCTGCCGTCACAGGCCTCGTCTCGCGCATGGAAGCGGCCGGGCTCGTCTCGCGGTCCGCTGACACGTCCGACCGGCGCGGCGCGGTCGTCAGCCTTACTGAAGCGGGCCGTCAGGCCGCCTTCAAGGCGGATCAGACGCTAAAGGCGATCAATGCAGAACTCGCCGAGAGGCTGGGCGAGGACGATGCCGACGCCTTGCAGGACCTGCTCACCCGGCTGAGCACCGGAGAGCTGACCTAAAGCCCCGGCAGTTTGCGGCCCGAACGGCGCGGCTGGACGATGATCACTTCACCGCCACCCGTGACTTGCTCGATCCGGCGGCGCTCGTCTTCGGGATCGATCGGGGTCTGCGAGTCAGCGGACGGAATGACCGTGCCCGGTTGCCAGAACATCAGCCGGTCGGCGAAGTTCTCGTTCTTGCGCACCACGGCGGCGGTTTCACCATCGATGAGCGCGCGCACATTGGGATTCGCATCCGCGCTGCCGGCGCGGGCGGCCAGCAGGATCTCGCCGCGGCTGGCGTTCTCCGCGCTGAAATCGCCAAACAGGGCGCGGCGGGCCGACTGGTCCGGGAAGATGTCTTCAGGGCGCAGCTGGCCGGGAGCAGGCGGACGCAGGGAATATTCCGGCGGCACGGTGAGCGGCGCAATCGTGACCACGCGGAACTCGTCGGGCGTGGTCTTCTCCGCGCCCAGCGCCTGACGCACACCGGAGGTGCAGGCGCTGGTGGAAAACAGCGCGATGGCCGCCACGGTCACAAGGCTATGGATGCGCATGGGCTCTAGGCTCCTGAAAACATGATGCTGGCACTGTTCTAACAGAGGTAAACGCCAGTGCGCCACCCTTAGCGACACTCATGAAGCCGGTTTAATCTGGCGCCGGGTTCGGCTTCTTGGCTTCGCCATTCATGAGCAGGTCAAGAATGAGGGCCGTCACGCCCGTAGAGATGGCGGCATCGGCGACATTGAACACGTAAGGGAAGTAGAGGCCTGAAAAGTCGAGGAAATCGGCAACCGCGCCATAGGCGATACGGTCGATGACATTGCCAATGGCCCCGCCAATGATCAGGCCGAAGGCGAGCGCCTGCATCAGCCGTTCCGCGCGCGTCAGCCAGAAGGCGATGACGCCTGCAATAATCAGCGAAAAGCCGATCAGAAGCAGGCGCGCCCACAGGCTTTCAGCCGCAAACAGGCCAAAGCTGACCCCGCGATTCCACACCATGGTGAGGTTGAACCACGGATCGAGCACATTGATGCGCGTGCCCGGCCCGCCTTCCATGAAGCCAAGCCCGTGCAGCACCCACAGCTTGGTCGCCTGATCGACCGCAATGATCAGCACGGCGAGGCCGAAGCCGATCAGGGCAAGGCGCAAGGACGGGACGTATCTGGCCAGAAGGCTCATGCGCCCGTCCTTTCGCGCGCATCATACCAAGCGACGGCGTCCGCATCGCGCGCCGACAGGTCAGGATAGCGCGGATCGGAGCCCACATCCGGCGTGATGCGCCAGGAGCGTGCGCACTTGCTCCCTTGCGCAGGTTTGAAGACCACGGCGACACCCGGGGCGTCTTCGGTGCGGAACGCGTCAGCGGGGCCCTCACCGTCCTTTAGCGAGGCCTGCGAGGTGATGCACAGCTCGGCGAGGAAATCATCCACCCCGCCCGGCGCTTCGGTCTCCAGCGCTGCCCGGTAGGCAGGATCAGTGACAAAGACTTCCGGTGCGGCCTCCAGGCTGGAGCCGATCACCTTGTCACGCCGCATGATTTCCAGCGCAGCCGTCACACCCCGGCGCAAACGGCGGATCGTGCGCCAGCGCTCGGCCAGATCGCCCTGCAACCAGTCCTGCGGCGTGTCCTTGAAGGTGTGCAAATGGACTGACGGGGCGTCCGTGCCATGGCGGGAGACCCATGTCTCCTCCATCGTGAACGGCAGGAGCGGGGCCATCCACAGCGCCAGACGATCCAGCAATTCAGCCATCACCGTGCGGGCAGAGCGGCGGCGGATCGCGTCCGGCCGGTCGCAATAGAGGCTGTCCTTGCGGATATCGAGATAGAAGGCGGAAAGATCATTGACGCAGAAATTGAACAGCGCTGACCAGGCCCGCTTGAAATCATAGGCCGCATAGGCCGCGCGCACGGTCTCATCCAGCTCTGCCATGCGATGGAGCATGAAGCGCTCCAGCGCAGGCATGTCAGCCGGGGCGACGCGCTCGGCTTCAGTGAAGCCATCGAGCGCGCCGAGCAGGTATTTCAGCGTATTGCGGAGCTTGCGATAGGCGTCGACCGCCGATTGCAGGATGGACTCGCCAATCCTCAGATCGCCCGAATAGTCCGCGCTCGCTGCCCAGAGGCGCAGAATGTCGGCACCATACTTGTCGGCGACCACGTTCGGCGCCAGCACATTGCCGAGCGATTTGGACATCTTCATGCCCTTCTCGTCGACGATGAAGCCGTGCGTCACGACCGCCTTGTAGGGCGCGCGCCCGCGCGTGCCGCAGGCCTCCAGAAGGCTCGACTGGAACCAGCCGCGATGCTGGTCGGAGCCTTCCAGATACACATCCGCCGGCCACTCGCCTTCGCGTAAGGCAAAGGCATGGGTGGAACCGGAATCAAACCACACATCGAGAATGTCGGTGACCTGCTCGAAATCGGCGGCGTTGTACTGATCGCCCAGAAGGGCCTGAGCGTCGGCTTCAAACCAGGCGTCGGCTCCCGCCTTTTCAACCGCAGCGATGATGCGGGCATTGACGGCCGGATCGTTGAGGATCTCGCCGCTCGCCTTGTTGACGAAGATCGTCAGCGGCACGCCCCAGGCGCGCTGGCGCGAGATCAGCCAGTCGGGGCGCTCCGACACCATGGCATGGATGCGGTTGCGGGCCGTTTTCGGCGTCCATTCGGTATCGTCGATGGCTTTCAGCGCGCGCTGACGCAGCGTCGTGCCATCGCCCATATCCTTGTCGATGGCGATGAACCACTGATCGGTATTGCGGAAGATGACAGGCGCCTTGGACCGCCAGGAGTGCGGATAGGAATGCTCCAGCCGCCCACGGGCCAGAAGATTGCCCGCCGCGATCAGCGCATCGACAACAGCCTTGTTGGCCGGGCCGTCCTCGCCTGCCTTCTTGCCCTCGGTGCGCACGATCTCGAGACCTGCAAAGAGCGGAATGTGCGGCAGATAGGCGCCGTCAGGGCCTACAGTATGCGGGATCGGCTCTTTGGGATCATGCCAGACCTTGTTGGCCATCCACGCGACATAGTCCTCCGCGCCGTGGCCGGGGGCTGTGTGCACAAAGCCTGTGCCCTGCTCGTCCGTGACGTGATCACCGTCCAGCAGTGGTACGCGATAGTCCCAGTAGGGATCGGTCTTGGCGAGCGGGTGGGAGCAGATCAGCCCGTCCACCTTGGCATCGCCCAGCCGTTTTGATTTCACGATGAAACCCGCCTTGGCGACCTCTTCCCACAGCGCGTCGGCCACGATCAGCTTGTCGCCGGGGCGCGCCCACGGCAGGAAATCGGCGCCGGTATCAGCGCCCATGACTTCGTAGAGGCCGTAGGAGATCTTCTTCGAGTAGCAGATTGCGCGGTTGGCCGGGATGGTCCAGGGCGTGGTCGTCCAGATGACAACGCTCGCGCCCTTCATGTCGTGGCTGATGCCTGAACCATCGGCCTTCACGCCGCGCACCGGGAATTTCACCCAGATCGTGGTCGATACCTTGTCGTGATATTCCACTTCCGCTTCGGCAAGCGCGGTCTTCTCCACCGGCGACCACATCACCGGCGAGGAGCCGCGATAGACGAGGCCCGCGCCTACGAATTTCAGGAATTCCGACACGATCGCGGCTTCGGCATCGAACGCCATGGTGGTGTAGGGATTATCCCATTCCCCTGCCACGCCCATGCGCCTGAATTCGGCACGCTGCACATCGATCCATTCAGCGGCATATTCGCGGCAGGCCTTGCGGAATTCGGCGACCGGCACGTCGTCCTTCTTCTTGCCCTTGGCGCGATAATTCTGCTCGACCTTCCACTCGATGGGCAGGCCGTGACAGTCCCAGCCGGGGC
>CAZCEG010000022.1:0-3314 GCA_964497275.1 uncultured Oceanicaulis sp. | reverse complement strand
GCGGTAGGGCGCATCAACCCCCGCCATGCGGCGGGTGCGCACCACGAAATCCTTCAGGATCTTGTTCATGCCCGTGCCAAGGTGGATATGCCCGTTGGCATAGGGCGGGCCATCGTGCAGCACGAAGAGCTCGCGGCCCTTCGCAGCCTGTCTCATCTGGCCGTAGATATTGGAGGCCTCCCACCGGTCCAGCCATTGCGGCTCGGTCTGGGGCAGGCCTGCGCGCATCGGAAAATCGGTCTTCGGAAGGAAGAGCGTGTCCTTGTAGTCGCGCCGTGTTCCGGTAGCTGTCGCGTCGCTCATGGCGGCGTATCCCGTCTTTATATCGGTTCGTTTCAGATCATCGTGGCTTGGACAAATCCCGGCTGACGCGCGACCCGTTGAAGAACGGGGTCAGGCGCGGGCCGGGCCGGTAATTCGCGGGATACGCGCGGTGATCTGAAGACGCTTGCTGCTCATGGGTGCCGGTCTATCAGGACGCGCGCTGACGGTCCAGAAGTGCGCGCGCCTCACGGCTGTCAATCGCGATCCGGGTTTTCAGCGCCTCCAGCCCGTCAAACCGGCGCTCCTCACGGATGAAGGCCACCATCTCCACCTCAATCACCGCGCCATAGATATCGCCGGAGAAATCGAACAGGTGCACTTCAAGGCGCTCCTCGGTGCCATTTACGGTCGGGCGCTTGCCGCAATTGGCAACGCCATTGACCGCTTCTGCCTGGCCCGGCAGGTGGGCGCGCACCGCATAGACGCCGGATTTGGGGCGCAGATAGTCACCCAGCGGAATATTGGCGGTCGGAAAGCCGAGCGTGCGCCCGCGCTTGTCGCCATGGCTGACAACGCCTTCAATCGACCACGGACGGCCGAGCAGTACGCCTGCGCGCGCCATATCGCCGTCACGGATCGCATCGCGCACGGCGCTGGAAGATATCTTGGCACCCGCTGCGAGCTGGTCAGAGCCCAGAGGCGGGGCGATACCGACCGCCAGCCCGTACTGCCTGCCCAGCGTCTGCAGGGTATCGGCATTGCCTGCCCTGCCCTTGCCGAAGCAGAAATCAGCCCCCGTCACCACGCCTTCCAGCGCCAGACGGCCCACCAGCACATCGCGCACGAACTCCTCCGGGGTCATCGAGGACAGGGCCGCATCAAACGCAATCGTATCGACGCGCGCGCAGCCCGCAGCCAGAAGCGCCCGCTTGCGCTGTTCATCGCTCATCAGGCGGAAGGGCGGGTCGGCGGGACGGAAGACGATGCGCGGATGCGGGCTGAACACGGCGGCAACCGGGACGGTGCCAAGCTTGCCTGCCAGCTCGCGCGCGAGATCAATCACCACGCGATGCCCGGCATGAACGCCATCGAAATTACCAAGAGCGGCGACGCCGCCATGTTGCCGGTTTCCAGCGGCAATACCGCTCATTCGGCACTCGCCCGCCGTTTGCGCACCATCACTTCGGCCTCCGCCTTCATGCAGGCTTCGCCGTTTACCTCGCACACGCAGTCGAGCATCACGCGGCGCTGCTTGATGTCGATGCTGGTGACGGTGGCGGTCGCAATGACCGTATCGCCGATCCGCACCGGGCGCTCAAAGCGCATGGTCATGCCGGCAAATACCGCGCCGGGGCCGGGCAGATGGTTGCCCAGAACGCAGGAAATATAAGACGCGATCAGCGCGCCATGGGCGATGCGTCCGCGAAACGGCGTGCGCGCCGCATACTCTTCATCCATGTGCAGCGGATTGAAATCGCCGGACACTTCGGCAAAGCGGCGAACCGCCTCGTCGTCAACAATGCGGGTAATGGAGGCGGACTGGCCGACCTCCAACTCATTGATTCCAAAGCCTTGCATGTGACTCACCGGTGGCGAAAGCGGATTACGCAGGGTGTTTAACCGAATTTTGACCGCACTTGTCTAGCTTTACCTCAGCACGGGGGCAAAAAGAGCGGGACAAGCCTGCCTCGCATCCGCGCTTGGGATGACACATACAAAGGTCTGGATGGAGGTGTGGTGATGGCTGTCGAAATGTCGATGCCGATCCTTGTGGTTGACGATTACAAGACAATGATCCGGATTATCCGGAATCTTCTCACGCAAATCGGTTTTGAGAATATCGACGAGGCGTCCGATGGTACGGAAGCCTTCGAGAAAATGAAAAAGCAGAAATACGGTCTGGTCATTTCCGACTGGAACATGGAGCCGATGACCGGCTACGAGCTTCTCCAGCGCGTGCGCGCCGATGACAGCACCAAGAGCGTGCCTTTCATCATGGTGACCGCCGAATCCAAGACCGAGAACGTGATCGCGGCGAAGAAAGCCGGCGTGAACAATTACATCGTCAAGCCGTTCAATGCGGGAACGCTCAAAGCCAAGATGGCCGCCGTCCTGGGCGACTTCTAGGCCGCCACGGCGCCCGACCCCGCATTGCTGCGCACCAAGAAGGAGGGATGTCATGCCCGCCGCTGAAGTTGCCGCGCGTGTACGCGCGTCCCTGGCCGACCTGAAGGCCAAGGATCTCAAAGATGCCCAGGTGATGGAGGTGCTGACGCTTGCGCAGCAGCTGACCGACACCATGCAGCTTTTCTTCGGATCGCTCGACAAGTCGATCCATCAGGAATTCGTCTATATCGCGGATTATATTGCCCGCACCCGCACCGAGATTTCAAAGCTGCGCCCGAACGATATCAAGGAGCAGCGCATCCCGACGGCGGGCGCAGAACTGGAAGCGGTTGTCACCGACACCGAGCGGGCGACCGAAACCATCATGGCCGAGGCTGAAGGCCTGCTCGATACCAAGCCGGATGATCTTGCCGCCTACAAGGCGCAGGTCGACGACGCCATGATGCGCGTGATCGAAGCCTGCTCCTTCCAGGATCTCTCCGGTCAGCGCGTCTCGAAGGTCGTGGAATCGCTACGTCATGTTGAAAAGCGCGTCAGCCGCTTTGCCGCCACCATGGGCGTGCACGACGCCGAAGCGGATGAGGACGAGATCGCCGAGGCCGAGCGCAAGAAGAAGCTGCACCTGAACGGCCCTGCCATTGGCGGACCTGAGGTGAAGCAGGACGCCATCGACGAGATGATCGCGTCCGATCTCGACCAGAACGCCATCGACGCCCTGTTCGACTAGGGGCGGCTTACGGATAGCCATTGCGCGATGACGCGCGATGTCCGGGGACAAACGCCAGGCCGCAATGTCCTCCCCCGTTTACGGGGGAGATGTCTGGCTTGCCAGACGGAGGGGGGGAGCTTTCGGGCAATCCCCCCTCGGTCCCTACGCACACAACCCCCCCAAAAAAGGGGGGACAAAGACCGACAAATAATGG